>NZ_JADBUB010000134.1:0-8309 GCF_020245865.1 Microcystis sp. M169S2 | reverse complement strand
CACTTTTACAGGAAAGTCAGGACAAAACCTTAGCTATAACACAGATGATGATATCTGTGTGTGGCTTTATAGTCCAGACAATCAAATTTTACAAGGAACAAAATTGCCAGAAGACGGAAAGTATTTGCTGCAAATTGCTGCCCCCAAAGGTTCTAAAACTTTTAAGATAGATATAAGTTTAGGAACGCTCGCTTCTTCCCCGACACCGACACCAAGACTCTCTCCATCTCCCTCATCTTCCCATGATCTCACACAAGATGAAGCAGCAAAACTTGTTAAACGTTGGTATGAAGTTAAAAGACAGGCTTTCGGTTCTTCTTTTGACGACAGCTTAGTGAAGCAATACGCCACCGGACAACTTTATTCTAATGCCTTAGAAAAATGTAATGATGGAATCTGCGGGGGGACAGTGGGTTGGCTGCGCTCTAAAGGCTGTTATTATACTTATGATTTTTCCAATATTAATCGGATAGTCTCTTTTGATCCTTCAGGTTCGTCACCTTCAATAACAGTCAATGTAACGGAACAACTTACACTCCATGGTCCCAGAAGTGCTGGATGTGGAACCCCAACCCAGACTTATCAAAAAAATGTTACCTATTGGTTTAAAAAAGAGAGTGAAAATTGGAAAATTTCCAATCGAAATTGAGCAAGAAAAAGCCATTTCGCCAGCTTATAGCCAAGCGATTAAACAATTAATTAAACGAGATTTACATCCTCAAGCGTGGAAAGAAAAACCTTTTAATCCTATCCAAGACTTTTTAGGTCAATCTCTCCTGGTTAAAACTCAATTTTATGCTAAAATGGGCTGGACATTTAATAATCGAAATGATGCGGCTATTATCGTCAGTCCTGATAACAAAACTCATTATATTTTAGTTGTCTTTGGAGATGAAAAAAAGTTTTATCAAGATAAAGAGTTTTTCCCAATTCTTTCACGACAAGTTTATAACCAAATGCTTAAAAAATGACTTAAGAAAAGACTAAAATAGGAGATAATTCGGGAGAATAAGCAAGTAAATACGCCAATTAAGTTGCAAAGGGCAGTTCAAATGATTCCGGTTCTGATAGAGTTGCCGCCGAGATTCTATACATCTGTACTGAATAAAAAAAGTGCAGGACTTTTAGGATATTTTACCTTTTTCCTATCGGCATTTCAGGCTTTTTCAGCATACCCTACTTAACTTTTCGCAATCCTTTAGAAAGATAGGCAACGAAAAAAGCTAACACTCCTGTCATTCCTACCTCAAAATAATTGGCCATGAGAATAGCGGTAAAAAACAGGAGCAAGATAATTAATATAGTCCGCTTTTGTTCAGATAATTTCATCTCTAATTGCCTCTAATTCGGTTTTAATACTTAATGGTTGATAACCTAAAGAAAAAGCAAGAGAACTATCAAGAGAAACATCCTGGGGACGGGGCGCACTCATGGGAACATCGGACTGTAAACAGGGTTTTATTTGTTCTCTGGGAATGTTAAAAACTGCCGTCATTAGTAAACCAAATTGATAACGAGAAACTCTTTCTTTACCACCCAGATTAATAATTCCTTGCACTTTTTCTAGGGCTAAAAGTAAACCATTCACCGCACTATTAACCCCAACAGCTGTACGATATTCATCGGTAAATAGAGATAATTCTTTTCCCTCTTGCAGGGTTTTTAAAAAGGGTTGCAAAAAACTATTAGCGCTGGGAGAAGGGGAACCAAACATCAAAGGCATTCGACAAATGGCTGCCCGAGGATATATTGCTAAAATACCCTTTTCTGCCGCTACTTTTTGCTCACCATAGACACTGACTGGAGAAACGGGATCATTTTCGGAATAGGGGGCATTTTTACCATCAAAAACCAAATCGGTAGAGGTAAAAACTAGGGGTATTTGATATTGACTACATAAACGGGCAATTTCTAGAGAAGCTGTCAGATTAATTGCCTCGGATGCTTGGGGAAATTCTTGACAGAGATTCGGTTTTGATTGGGCAGCCCCATGAATTACCGCGTCGGGTTTAATCTGTTGAAAAAGTTCTTTAACTGCGGCTAAGTCTGTTAAATTAATTTTAATTAAATTTGGGTCATTACTATTGACATTGTGATTAAGGTATGTACCGAAACTTGCCCAAGATGAGCGAGTTTTTTGGTAAATATGCCAACCTAAAAAACCACTAACTCCAGTGATTAACAGCGTTTTCATAGTTTAGAGATTAAATCCTTTTTCGTAGGCTAAAAACTGTACTTGTGGTTCCAAAGGTTCACTAACTAAACCAATTCCTGCAAATCCCCATCGCTGCATCAGTCCCTTTAATTGTGTTCCTGAGAGAGTTTCCACAGAAAAATTATTGGCTAAATCCTGAGCATGGGTATTGATATAACTTAAAGCATCGTAGGATTCTTTAAACAGAAGCAGATAAATAGCCGGACTTTCGCTTTCACCTTTTCTCAGACGCGCCACTAGGTATTGTCCGTCTTGTTTTGACCTGAGTAAATAATGTGTAGTTGCTAACATAGTTGGTTAGATAAAAAGTGAGAAGGAAAAAAGGGGTTGGGGGTTGGGGTTTAGGGTTTTGGGGTTTTAGTTGAATTTACCCATTACCCCATTCCCCTATCACCCTACTTTAAATCCTCCAATTTAATTCTAGGATCTACAGCTTTGAGAAGTAAATCAGCCAGAAGATTACCGATAATCAACATAGTAGCCCCCATCATTAAACTGCCCATAACTAAATACAAATCTTTAGCCGTCACAGCTTGCAGAATTAAACGACCTAATCCGGGCCAGTTAAAGAAAAATTCGGCGATAAATGCCCCACTTAACAAACTGGAAAATTCAAAGCCCAAAAGAGTTATCAGAGGATTAATAGCATTGCGTAAAGCGTGGACATAGATAACTTTATTTTCCGGTAAACCTTTCGCCCTGGCGGTTTGAATATAATCCTGTCGCAGAACATCTAATAATTGTCCCCGCATCAATCTTTGTAATCCAGCAAAACTGGTAACTGTCAGGGCAATAGTTGGTAAAATCATATGCCAAGCGATATCTAAAACTTTACCAATAGGGGAATATTCCGAATAGTTAATACTGGTCATATCACCTACTGGTAAAAGCGGCGAGACATTTTGAGCGAGAATTAGCAGTAAAAGGGCAGTGATAAAACTGGGGAAACCTTGACCAAGATAACTGATAACTCGAAAAAATTTATCGATAAATTGGTTTTGTTTGACGGCGCTGACAATGCCCAAGGGAATCGCAATCGCCCAGGTTAAAATGATGGAAGTCAAAGACATTAATAACGTCGCTGGAATTCTCTCTAATAATAGGGAAGACACGGGACGAAAATAGGTAAAACTCAGACCAAAATTAAACTGAGTTACCACTTGCCACAACCATTTAAAATACTGGACAATCGGCGGATCTTTTAAACCAAAAAGGGCAATATATTGTTCTTTTGTTTCCTGACTAATCTTGGGATTAAGGTCAAGCAAAGCCAGAAAACCGCCGGGGGTTAATTGGATAATAGCGAAACTCAAAGCCGAGGCCAACAACAGAGTTAATAAACCCTGGAGAACACGCTTGACAATATATAAAAAAGTTTCGCTAGTTAGGAGAGATTGTAACCCATTAGCACTCGATCGATCGGTTGCCGCCTTATAATTATCATCAGTCGCCGTCATAGAAAAAACCTAATAATCGATAATGGTAATAATCGGTAAATCGGGTAATTTTTCCCGACCACCGAGGTCGATTAACTCGATGATAAAAGCAAATCCTAACACCTCACAACCAATTTTTTCTAATAAATCGGCCGTCGCTTTCGCCGTCCCTCCCGTCGCGATTAAATCATCGACAATTAAGACTTTGTGATGGGATGCCACCGCGTCCTGATGAATTTCCAGGCTATCGCTTCCGTATTCCAAATCATACTCGATACTGTGAACGGCGGCGGGTAATTTGCCCGGTTTCCGGACAGGAATAAATCCCGCTTCTAATTGGTATGCTAAAGGAACACCAAAGAGAAAACCCCTGGATTCCATACCGACAATGTAATCGGGGGATAAACCGTAATCGCGACACTTTGCCGTTAGGGTATCGATCGTGTAACGTAATCCTTGGGGATGATTGAGTAGGGTAGTAATATCGCGGAAGACAATACCCGGTTTGGGAAAGTCGGGAATATCGCGAATCAATGATTTCAGATCCATTCAGTTTCCGTGTCTCGTAAAATGGGGGACAGCTATCTATACAATACAATTTACAATACCCTGACTCGATCGCCCTTGTGTTTTAGTTCTCCTATATCATGACCTCTACTAGCCTAACGCCCGAATCTACAGCATCAGCCCCAGAAAAACCAGTTATTTTAAGCGTTTTACCCGATTTTCCGATTGCTAGTCAGCAATGCGCCCTACATCTCCAACAGCATATCGATTTAATGCTATTAGCGTTGGAATCCTTAGAAGTCGGTGCCGGGGAAGCCCTGTTAGCCCTCTCTAAAGAACTAGGACTTGATAAAATTGTCAGAAACCGGATTATTTTCTGGCGATTACGCTGTACTAATCCCTGGCGAATTTCCTACACCCTCGACCGTCTCACCCTTGACCAAGCAAAAGCTTTAGTTATCATTGCCAGTTATCGGGCCAAACCCCTAGCTATATCCATCCGACAATTACTGTTAGCGCGGCAACAGATGGAATCAAAGGGTTTACCCGTGGATAATAATTTTCTTTTATCAGAATACCTAGAACGATTTCGCTCCAATTTTCGCAGTCGCATGAACCCCCGCCGGGCCAAAGTATCGGTTTATCTAGCTGATGAAAATGCTTTAAATGAACTGGCTTTATCCCTCCTCGATCAGTTATTATTTTGTACTGGTACGACGGGAATGCAGCGCTTTTGGATTAGTTTATTTGATGGGGAGATAGTGTAAAAATGAGAAGACAGTATAGCTTGCCCAATTGTACCCTGATTCTCGATGGTTTCGGCGATGATTTCGCACCAGCTAACCCCGGGGATAGCCGACCTTTACTCTCAATTTTGACTAACGTAGAATGTCGGTTAATCGGGGCCAATAAAGTCCTGCAAGGTGGTCGGGTTTTCTTGGAAAATTTGGTCCAAGCGGTCAGTCAGTATGCCCAAGAATTTTTGAGTGGTGTTCGTCATCCCCAAGACCCCGTCCATGAACCAGATCATGTGTACCTAGAAAAGATTGACCAGAATCTCCATCGTCTGGTTTGGTATCCATCAACGGACTTGAATATCCCGGAAAGTCCGGTGAAGATAGAAATCAGTACCGTGCAGTTATTCGATTTAATAGAAGCGATTGACCAATTTTTTGCCGATACTCGCACTTTACCTGACCTAACCCTGAAATTACAGCCGGTTTCCCGTCGCTACCATAAGGTTAATGAATCGGTGGCCAGTCGAACAGTGCCTTTTTTGGCGGGATTAGGCAGTCTTGTCGCTTGCGCCCTACTCTTCTATCTGTTACCCGTTCCCCAAGTCCGTAAACCCGAAAATCCCCCCATTCCTGCCGCTTCTCCCAGTCCCACCGTCCCCACTAATCCTGTCCCCCCCCCCAGATAAAATTAGACCCTTGCGCTTTTCCCAACACCCCACACCCTACACCCTACACCCCACACCCTTCTCTGTCTTAGTTTTTTAGAGAAAGTACCCAAAAAAAAACCGGATTTTTTTTGCACAAGTTAGAAAAATTGTGTTATGCTGGTAATTCTGTGAAGGTTTTTCGATAGGGAGTATTGAAAAAAAAATGACCAAACTGGGAACCCATTTGATTGTCGATGCTTGGCAAGTACCTGCTGACCTCCTCAACGATCCCGAGCGCATTCGTCGCGCTATCCTCGATGGAATTACGGCAGGAGAAGCAACGCTGATCGATTTGTGTGTCCACCAGTTCAGTCCCCACGGAGTTACCGCGACGGCGACTTTAGCTGAATCTCATATCGCGATCCACACCTGGCCTGAACACGGCTATTTCGCCGCCGATTTATTCTTCTGTGGTGCGGGTAAACCCGTGGTTGCCATGGAAATTTTGACCAAATCCCTGCAAGCAGGTGAGATTAAAGTGCGGGAACTAACCAGAGGATTCCCCAGTCCTGCGGCAGTTTATGAAAGCAAAAAGGAAGAACCCCTTAAGTCTTCCCTAGTTATGGCCTAATTTCTAGCGCCGGCCTCGATAATAAGTTAGCAGCACTGGCGATCGCCTAAACTGAAATCGTGATCAGGATAACCTTTGTTTTTATCCTCGCCCTCTTTCCCTCTCTCGTTAGTCTCTGGTTAATTAACCGATCCCAACAGAGATTAAGCAACCGTTTGAGAGGGATTCGCCATCGTCACGAATACAGCACGGTGATGGCCAGTGATTTTTTGTCAATCCCTCTAGGGACAGAAAATAAACCGGCCTTGATCGGTGATATTAGTTGTCGTTTTAATGCCTATTCCCCCCATTTGCGTTGTGCGGTTAATCCCACCGGTCCCTGTGAAGGTTGTCGGCAGTACGAAGCTAAAACTGGCACAGTGTGGGCGGCTTGAGCTTCCAAAAAGTTCTCTGTTTGCTATCCTTAAAAATTATCGCTATCGCAATTGAGGAGTGTGGGAATAATGGCGTTCAAACGAAATTTGACCCTCTTAATCATCGGATTAGGATTAACTTGTTTACCCGTATATCCGGCCCAAGCTAACCAAATCAGCACCGTCACCCCGAATACGGCGGCCAATCAAACTCTCGCTACCCATCTGGTCTTAAAACTGAAAGAGAGAAAAGTTTACGTTTATCAAGATAAGCAACTTTTAGCGCAATTTACCGTCGCCGTCGGCAAAAAAGGCTGGGAAACCCCCACCGGTAAATTTGAAGTGCGGGAATTAGTTCGCAATCCTGTCTGGAAAAGTCCCTGGACAGGAAAAGTCAGCACCCCCGGTCCCAATAGTCCCCTAGGGGAAAGATGGATCGGTTTTTGGAGTGACGGCAAAAATTCCATCGGTTTTCACGGCACCCCTGCGGAAAATTCCCTCGGTCGCGCCGCTTCCCATGGTTGTGTGCGGATGCGGAATCGGGATGTGAAAGTATTGTTTGATTTAGTCCGCATGGGAACCCCCGTCATCGTTCAACCTTAATTCTGGCAGGTATTTTTTTAAGATAGGCAGGTCTTCCGGGCGATCAATATCGGCTAATTTAGGCAGATAAGCGGTTTTTAAAGCCAGTTTAGCGGCAATTGTCTGGGTTTTTGCCAAGACTTCCCCCGTTCCCCAGGGAATATCGTCAAAAAGCTCTGGAAAGACCTGTTTTAAAGCAATTAGGTAGTATCCTCCATCTAGAGCTGGTCCTAAAACCATATCGTGGGTTTTTAGGGCTTCAAAGGCTGCTAAAATCTCTTTTTCCCCGATTTCTGGACAATCTGTGCCAATAATAGCGATCGCTGTCATCCCTTGAGCAAAACCATCGGCAAAGGCATTTTGCATCTTTTCTCCTAAGTCTTTTCCCCGTTGAGAATGATAGCAATAATGCACACCTAACCAAGTACGCATTTTCTCCTCGCTGCCGCCATGGTAGTAAATGATCAGAGAGAGAAAACTCCTCAAACCCGCTAATTTACTGAGGGTATATTCGGCCAGTTTTCGGTGTAATTCTTCGGCTCCCTTGGCTGCCAAAGCTGGAATCATACGGGTTTTTACTTTCCCCAATTCCGGGTAACGGGTAAAAATAATCAGTTGTTGTCTCCAGTCCACGAGTGATTGCGACGATGATGTTCATTATTAGTTTTAGCCTACTGTCAATAGGAGGCAGGAAAGCCAATAAAACAGGCTTTATTGGCTTAGTATAGATTATTTTAGTTGGTTATCTAATTAGGGTTTGCGGCAAAAAGTTATTGAAAAGTACAGGTCTCTTAATCAATGATTTCACTTAGCTATAAGTATAAGCTTTCGTTGTTGATTAGTTCTTGAAATATAACTTATCCTAATCATTGACCGAGAAAAAGTGCTGTTTTTCCATTTCAGACATAAAAAAGCCCAAAAAACCTGCCTCAACAGGTTAGAAAGATTCATGACTAAAAAAGTAATAGCAATCGCTGAAAAGGAAGTATGAGGAGGGAGCATCTCACCTTTGCAATAAGTAGAAATGCTTAATGAGATCAATAAAAAAGTTAAAAAAGGCGGCTCTACCGAACCTGTCATGTAAAACTATCAATAACTCATGCTTGTAAAGTTTGTACACTAAGACTTTGAGTTTTTGTTAGATTGATATTTATCAACTTTAGAGCCTTGCTGTGCAGAGAAGGAGCTTGAGGAATTTTCT
>NZ_JADBUB010000133.1:0-3271 GCF_020245865.1 Microcystis sp. M169S2 | reverse complement strand
TTCCATTCATACGCTTCACGAATTGGAAGCAAGACTAGCTTTGCAAAGCTAGGCTGTACAAGGATTGTACAACGATTTTTCGTGGGATATTGAAAAGCATAGACATTATTAATAATAATTGTCAATAGTCACCTCGGTCATCAGGCTCAAAGCCTTACTGGACAAGGCATCGACGCACCTCAACGAAAACTCTAGATTTTCAGCCATTGTGTCTAACCCGCGAAAAATGTTGATAACCGATAACTAATAACTAATAACTGATCACTGTTCCTATGGACTAATACCCGCAGATTTAAGGGTCTTGTCCATTAAAATTACATGGGTACTGCTTTCCTGTCCCTCATTGTCAGGACGACATCGCTTTTTGATGATAAGGAATAGCGATCACTTTTGGGAGAAGCAACTTTTTTGGCGATTTTGATGATGGGGAGTGCGATCGTTTTTGGAAGGGGCTTTTTTCTGGAATGGAAGTAATTAAACTAAAACTAATCAGAATAAATATCTCGACGATGACCAACTTGATGAATCGTAATAAAGTCATCATCAAAAGAATATATCACCCTGTAATCGCCAATTCTAAGTTTAAACAAACCGCTTAAATTAGAACTTAAACTTTGATGTCTAATATCATCAAAATTTTCATTTATCCAACGAACTTTTTTAAAGACACGCTCCCGAACAACTGCCGTAAGCGACTCTAAACCTTCAAAAGCTTTATCGGTAAATTCTATATGGCGAGGCATTACCAATCTAATCCTAATCTTTGAGCTACTTCTTCCGCAGAAATTCCCCGTTCTCCATTTCGAGTTCGCTGTAAAGAGTCAGCTAGAAATTGAGAGACTTCGGTTTTAAGTTGTTTATCAACATCAGGATCATTTAGTAGAGATTGAACTGTTTCCGTAACAGTTTCTTGAATCAAAAACTTAAAATCTTCAACACTTAGGTCTTTAACTTGCATTCTTGTAATTAGAACTCACTATTCTGACTATAGCATCGTTTAAGAATAGCGATCACGTTTTGTGGGGATACAATTGGAGGATGCGATCGCTTTTTGATGATGAGGAATAGCGATCACTTTTGGAGAGTCAACTTTTTTGGAGATTTTGATGAGGAGGAGAGGCGATCGTTTTCTTATCAAAGTCCTATAGAAATGAGATAGGATCAGGAAATTCCTGTAAAGTGTCAAGAATTTATGAAATCCATTAAAATCATTCTGGAAAAACATTCTGATGGCTATATCGCCTATCCATTGGGAATTCAAGGCGTAGTAGTCGGTGAGGGTGATACCCATGAAGATGCTCTTATTGATGTGCAATCGGCGATCGCTTTTCATGTTGAAACCTTTGGGGAATCAGTTCTCGAAGCTGACTCATCTTTATTAGAAGCCTTTGTTGTAGAAGCAATAGTCTAACGGCAAAATTTCCGGCTGATGCCCCTAAAGCCAAAGTGATTAAAGTTCTTGAAAAATTTGGTTTTTCAATTGTTAGATAAAAAGAGCATATTTCTATGATTAGAAAAAATCCAGATGGAACAACAACACTTTTAACGCTACCCAATCACAAGCAAATTAAAAGCTCTACACTAAGGATTATTTGCACTCAAGCGGGTATCTCACGAGATGATTTTATTGCTTCCTAAGTAGCTGGTTATAATTAAATTAAAAATGGATTTTAGGTTCGATCCCCCCTGCCCCCCTTGATAAGGGGGGTGCCGATCCCCCCTTAATCCCCCCTTGATAAGGGGGGTGCCGATCCCCCCTTAATCCCCCCTTAATAAGGGGGGCATCTGACAGCTTTTAACGCCTACCTACTTATGAAAAGATTTAAAGCAAAATCCTTTAAATGTGATTATTTGGTCTTTTGAAAGTGCGATCGCTACTTAGGGTTTGCTGAAAAAGTACGGGCGAAGCATTCGGATAGAAAATCTACGGTTTCACCGATAGGTTACTGCCCGAATGCTTCGCCCCTACAGGACGCGGGCCGATGAAGACGCAAGGTTTTGAAGCACGATTCTCTCAAAATCTTGCACCTGTTTCACGAGAAAAGCCACAAAACCCTGACCTTGCCTACATTTCACATTTATTCAGCAAACCCTACTTATGAGGAGTTTGTAGCCAGTGGAAAACTCGATCGAGATCGATTGAGTTGTGGACCGGGAAATTGGCTATTATAAACGATGCCCAAAAAATCATCTCCTCCCGCATAAATTATTCTGCCGAGTTCAGTCTGGTTAAACTTCCTCTGAAATTTTTGTCCTCACTGACGCATAATCTCGCTGAAATCTCGGATTTTTCTTAACCGATGAGATGGGATTGATCCCTGGCATTCTGTTTCCATTCATACGCTTCACGAATTGGAAGCAAGACTGACTACGCTAAATATGTCCAGTGGCAAGTAGAAAGGTTTCCATTCATACGCTTCACGAATTGGAAGCAAGATGTAGTGAGTATCATGGCTCTGAATGAAAAGATCAGGTTTCCATTCATACGCTTCACGAATTGGAAGCAAGCTACCGATGTCATCATCAAGAGCTGTCTATTCCTTCTTGTGTTTCCATTCATACGCTTCACGAATTGGAAGCAAGGAGGGGAACCCAACACCTCTGGTAACACTTGAGTAACAGTTTCCATTCATACGCTTCACGAATTGGAAGCAAGTTGTTGGCAAACCTTTGACACTCATGGAAAAGGTTTTCATTGTTTCCATTCATACGCTTCACGAATTGGAAGCAAGGCGTGGTTTTGCCTAGGGTTCATCGCAGGAATCCTGTTTCCATTCATACGCTTCACGAATTGGAAGCAAGACGAGCGAGGCCACTTGGAAATAGGGACCATCTCCAAGGTTTCCATTCATACGCTTCACGAATTGGAAGCAAGAGTTTTACTAATAAGTGCCCTCGCACTTCTTTTGTTTCCATTCATACGCTTCACGAATTGGAAGCAAGTTATCAGAAGCAAACTTGCTTCTGATGGAAAACTCAACGTTTCCATTCATACGCTTCACGAATTGGAAGCAAGTCTGGCTATTTGTTGCGCTATGCCTTTTTGGCAGCGGCGTTTCCATTCATACGCTTCACGAATTGGAAGCAAGACGGGAACAAAGAAAAAAAACTGCGTTGTTGATGGTGATTTGTTTCCATTCATACGCTTCACGAATTGGAAGCAAGACTAGCTTTGCAAAGCTAGGCTGTACAAGGATTGTACAACGATTTTTCGTGGGATATTGAAAAGCATAGACATTATTAATAATAATTGTCAATAGTCACCTCGGTC
>NZ_JADBUB010000132.1:0-7221 GCF_020245865.1 Microcystis sp. M169S2 | reverse complement strand
TTAGACCTCTTGCATAAATCCGAAAACAAACGATAGAAACAATAATGGGAGGGACTTTCAGTTAATTATTTATTAGTAGTTGATAATCTTCAAAAATGTTGCTGTAAAAGGATCGACTTAAGACTTTTGCAAGAGGTCTATTCTCCATTTTTTTAGAGAAAGATAGACTCTCTCTCACCAACCGAGAAATCCTTTGTCGAAAGGTATTATTTAATCTTTTAATAGGATTAGTTTGACCAGTTTCTTTTCCGACCGGTCGATGACGTTTACTCGGAATCACTGTCTTATAAGCTAAGACGCATTTAAACCGCTTATTCTTAGATTAGCCGAACCTCCCCCAATCCCTTTACTGTTGCCTCTTGCCTCTTGCCTCGTCTCAACAAGCAATTTAAATTACGAACAGCTTAATTGTTTAGTTTCGTCAGAGACGGTTTTATTAGTGGGATTGATCACAAACTGACGACCACACTTCGACAGGCTCAGTGACCACATTCTTTACATTGACGTTTGAGTTTTCCATTATGAATAGAACCATTCTTAATCCTATGGTGAGAACCACAATTAGGACAGGGGAATAGAGGTGAACTAGGGGGGGTATTTTGTTCGGTGCTAGACTGATACTAAATCCGTTGAGCATAGGCTACATATCAGGAGAGGCAAGAGGTAAAAGGGGGAATAAATAATCAGTTTTTAATGACCGAATTTAGTATGATATTTGAGTAAGCCAGACAGGAGCCAGAAAAAGATATTTATCAGAAAAGTCATGATCAAGCTAGAGGTTTAAAGACTGATTCTAGCCAATTAAGATGATGATTATCTAACAGTTATTTCCTGTCGTTATCATTACCAAGATTAGTGCGATCGCTGATTTTGGATGGTGCGTGTTTGCGGCAATAATCTCTGATAAAATGCCTCTTAGCTTAACTACTATAAGAATTCATCTTTCTATCGTATTGAGGACGACATGGGCTGCCCCAAGCGACCTTTTGAGCGGGAATATCGGCAAATACGCTACTTCTTGCCCCAATAACAACATTAGAGCCAATTTTTACCCCCGGAGCCAGGAAACAATCGGCGGCGATCCATGTACCATTACCGATGAGGATGGGAGTGGTTTTTAAGCCAAAAGAGCGATCGCCAGGATCATGACTGCCAGTGCAAAGATAGCATTTTTGAGAAATCACACAATGACTGCCGATGGTAACGTTATCTAAACTATAAATCACCACATCATCGCCGATCCAAGTATAATCGCCGATCGCCACTTTCCAAGGATAAGTAACCCTTACCGTCGGGCGAATTTTCACCCCAAGGCCGATTTTAGCCCCAAATAGCCGCAAAACAGCGCAGCGAAAGCTGTCCATCTGGTGCAAACTGAGGGGGAAAAGAATCCCCTGTACTAACCACCAAAGTAGGATAATTGGATTAGAACGACCGCGATCGAACCAAGATTGATCGTAGGTACGCAGATCTAGCCACGCTTCCTCATCGGTGCGGATTTCTGGGGACATAAAACCTATTTAATCATTTCTGCGGGTTGAGGTTCCGAGGGTTTAATCGGAGGATTAGTATGGGTATTAACGTTTAATTTACCGCCAAATCTCCGTAATTCGTACAATTTAACCCCTATTTGGTATTCGTACTGACTCAAAAGACGACCGTAGATGTAACCAGCTTTGCCATCCAAGAAACCGAGACGGATAAAATAAAAGAGAATAAAGCGCAGTAGCGGTTTAAAGGGCAGTTTTACCCAAATTTTCTTTAAAAAACGTTTTCTCTGCACTGCATCACCGAACAGGTGCGCTCCGATCGTACCACTTTCGTCATTACCCGTGAGAATATTGTAATAAACTCGCGCCTCCCAGTTGGAATAACGATTATGTCTTTCTAACCAATGATAGATATCGCGGAAATCGATGTGCAGCATATCATTTTTCAGATATCCCACCTTGCCATCGAGGATAACGTGTTCGTGAACCTCGTTATCTCCCGTGTTGGGGATATCTTCCGTGTTTAAATTCTCGTATCTGCCCGACTTATGTTTAAATAAGCGCAGATTCCAGTCGGGATACTTGCCACCATAACGAATCCACTGTCCGAGGAAGAAGACGCGACGATTGAGATAATAACCGTTATAGTTGGGATCTTGGATCACGGTGGCAATTTCGTCCCATAGTTCGGGGGTGATTCTCTCATCACAATCGACGATTAATACCCATTCATTGCGAAAAGGCAGATTATCGAGGGACCAGTTTTTCTTTTTCGGCCAACGACCATTAAAATGAAATTGGACTACATTAGCACCATAGTTTGTAGATATTTCGATCGAGCGATCGCTACTTTGGGAATCGACGACAAACACCTCATCAGCCCTAGCAACACTCTCTAAACAAGCTGGAAGGTTAGATTCCTCGTTTTTGGCGGGAATTAACACCGAAACGGGAATTTTTTCTGATTGACTAAACATTGGTACACTGTGGCTAGGTAGAGTGTTCGCACCTTTCCTTAAAACCCTTAGTTACCCAGAAAGCGAGAACTAAGACCTAAGATTTTTTTCAATCATACTATACCTTATCTGCTTTTTTCCGTCATTCTCCTGCTCTTCTCCCTAAATTTCTAACTGCGAAATAGACGACTATACTGGGTTTCGTGGTTCATACTGGCAAAACTTAGCCCCCAACTCCAACTGCTCAGGTTCTCATCGGCTAAACTGATAATATCTGCTGTTGCTGTTAATAAACTGGGCTGTAAACCGAGCAGAAGCGCTTGTCCTAGGGTTTGTCCTAGGGGAATTAAACGCAATCCTGCATTGATTAAATTACTTGCCCAACTGTGTAAATAGCCTAAAACCGCTAATTCTTCGCCAATTTGCCAATGACTTGCCCCGATCGCAAAGGCGGTGGCATAATTAGCCTGTTCTGGTAGATTATCTCTGTCCGCTGCTAACTCCCGCAATAAGTTTAACAGCGATCGCCCCATTTGCCAGCTTTGTTGTCTTAATTCGGCTGTTTCCCGCGTTGCCGATAACCAATTGTCCCAATAATTAAGTTTTGTAAAATCTTCTTGACAAAAACAACGATATACCCTTAGCAAAACAGCCGCTTCTAAGCGAATCGAGCCTTGACAAAGCGATCGCTCTAACCAATCATTTAAGCTGGCACTATTGGAGATAATCCCCTTTTCGACGAGGGTTTCTAGCCCTTCGGAATAACTATAGGCCCCGACGGGTAAAATGGGACTAGCCAATTGTAATAAACACAAAAGTTCTTTTTGATCGAGCATAGAAAACCGAGAAAATTGTCCTTAACACAATCAGGGAAATGCTTGGTGCTTCGTTATTTAGATTGAGCGGGTAGAAAGCGGCACTTTGTGAATTATACCGTGATTAATAGCCACAATTATAAACTGTTATACTTATGTCCTCACGAGAACAGCATTTTCTGAAAATAAATCTTGTCGTTCTCCTCTTGATTTTAGCTTTGATTGCTGGGGTTGATCGGGCAAAATTACCCTCTAGTCTTTTGTTTTATCCTCCCGCTACTCCCCCAAATCCGATCGCTGGTTTATTAACCCATTCTTTTCAGTTTCTTTGTTGTTTACCTCCGATTGTTTGCCTTTTTAGTTATGCTTTATTGTCCCGCAAGACAAGTTTCAATAATTCTGACAATTTTTTACTTTTTTCTGGTATGATAACGGGACTTTTTGCCATCAATGAAATCTTCAGAATTCATATCGTTCTCCTCTATTTTAATATTCCCAAATTCTTGACTATCTCTGTTTATGGCCTCGCAATTCTGATTTATGGTTTAGCATTTTGGCGGCGAATAGGACAAACTTATTACCAAATTTTAATCATTGCTTTAGCACTTTTAACTTTTGCTATTGTTATTGATTTTCTCCAGATTAAAAATCAAGGTTTTGCTAGTCTAAGTGAAGGAATTCCCAAACTGTTAAGCGCAGTGAATCTGGCTGGCTATTTTTGGGATGTATGTTTTCAAGAAATTTTAGACAAGATCAAATCCCAATAAATTATCCATTCATCTGTTTAACCAGATGTAAGATTTCGGGAAGAATCAGTTTTTCTAGGGCTAATTTAACGGCATTAGTGGAACCGGGTAGAGAAAAGACTAATAAGTTTTGGTAAACCCCAGCTATTGCCCTCGATGCCATGGCACGAGAGCCAATTTCTTGATAACTGAGATAACGAAATAATTCGCCAAAACCGGGCAAAGTAATCCTTAATAAAGGTACTAAAGCATCGTAGGTAGTGTCTCTAGGAGCAATACCCGTCCCCCCATTAAGAATTAAGACTTTTATCTGATTTTGATTGCTAATTTCTGGTAAAATTGCTTGAATTTGTGAGGGTTCATCGGGGATAATTAAGTATAGGCCGATATCGTGACCCGATCGAGTTAGTAACTCTTGAATTATTTGGCCACTTCTATCCGTCTCTGGGGTACGAGTATCGCTCACCGTGACTACGGCACAGCTAAGGTGAAGGGGGGTGGTGTCGGGATGGGGAATAAAGGTCATAATTGGGGTTTGCGGCAAAAAGTTTTTCCTGGGGACAGGGTGTGGGCTTCGGCCGTGAGCTCAGCCGAACGGGTGTGGGGTGTAGGGTGTAGGGTTTTACCGATTTTGAGGTAGTCAATTACCTAATTTTCAGGGAAAAAGTCCAGGAATTTTCCCCCTGATCACTCCCATATCGGGTACTTTTTGATTGACAAAAGGTCTAAAAGTCTTATCCAACAAGGTTTTTAGATTTATTCAGCAAGCCCTAATTAGCGATCAGATGAGAGTTGGAGAAAAACAAGCATTAAGAACAAATGTATGTATTATCTGGTCAGTGCAGTCACCCTAGAATAAAAAACTTAACTTTGGCAAGTATTGCCGATTTTTGCCAGTTTTTGGAACCTTTTCGCCAGTAATGGTGACAAGGTAAAAGCATCTTCTAGAGAACAGATTATCCCAAAATAACAAAATCGAGATTATCATCTAAGTTGGTATAGATTAAGTAGCTGGTTATAGTTAAATTAAAAATAGATTTTAGGTTCGATCCCCCCTGCCCCCCTTGATAAGGGGGGTGCCGATCCCCCCTTGATCCCCCCTTGATAAGGGGGGTGCCGATCCCCCCTTGATCCCCCCTTGATAAGGGGGGTGCCGATAGGCGGGGAGATCTGATAATTTTTAACGCCTACCTACTTATGACTGGAATTATGAGTCAACTCAGTCCCCTACAAGCCGAACAAATCAAGGAAATCGGGACTTATTTACGTCAAAAACGAGAAGAAAGCGGCCTGAGCATAGACGATATCGCCGCCCTGACGATGATTAGATTGCCAATGCTAGAAGCGTTGGAAACGGGGAATTGGGAGAAATTACCAGAATTAATTTATGTCAAGGGATTTATCAAACGCTACGGTGATGCTCTAAAAATTGATGGTAAAGCTTTAGCCGATCGCTTGTCTCCTAGTGCGGAACAATTAGCTCAAGAGGTAACTATCCCGAAAACACTGCCCACAAAAGCTACCCCCATCCCCAAGGCTGAACCGGCTGCCCCAAAAGCGGAACGAGTGAAACCAGAAAAACCAGCCCCAGAAACTAGCCCCCAACCAGCTAAATCAACCTTTTTCGGGATGTATCTCTGGCTAGGCTTGCTGGCGGGTATATTTTGTGGTATTGGCTATCTTTTCCTCCGTCCCCCTCTCTCTAACCCCCCTGCTGTTACTCCCTCTCCTTCCCCCGTGGGTTCCCCCGCACCGGTAGTCCCTCCTGCGCTGGTAGCCTCTCCTTCCCTTTCTCCTCAGCCAAAAGTTCCCCTCTCGGCCCGGGTAACTATTGAACAGGCCGCTTGGGTAAGGGTAATTGCCGATGGCAAAAAAGTCCATGAAGGCAATCTCCAACCCGGGACCAAACGAACTTGGACAGCCCAAAAGAGTTTAAATATTCGATCGGGCAATGCTGGTGCTGTTAAAATCTCTCTTAACGAAAACCCTGCCCAATTAATGGGTAAAGCTGGTCAAATCGGCGAAATCACCCTGACTGCACCCCCTCTCAGTGATCAGTAAACAGTAATCAGTAATCAGTGAACTAAAAACTCACATCTCAAAACTGATAACTGAAAACTGATCACTGATAACTGATTAGGCTGCATCATCCCAGATGGGGGTAAGGGTTTTATAATCGTAGCGGGAAGCGTTGGGATGACAGGTGACACAGGTGGTGTGACCGAGAGGAGTGGGTAAATTGACCCTAGGATGCAAAACCTTTACATAGCTGGACTGTTCAATTAGGAGGGGAACAAAAGTAGTCTCGGTAAGAGGGCGGGAAGAATAACTGAGATAATCCCAGATAAGACGCTGAGTAATGCCGACAATTGGTTTTAAACGGATACCATAGTGAGAATTAGGATTTTCTAGGATTTTTTTCCAAGTTTGACTCGGTAGGATGCTGGGAGGAATGGCAATATGGCAAGTGGCACAATTTTCTAGATAGGTTTGCTCTCCAATTTGATAACGATTCAGCAATGTATCCGAGGAGGGAGATTGGGCGATCGCTGGTTGTTGAAGTAGCGAAGCCAGTAGAATACCCCCTAGAATACTGAGGAGAAAGAGGATAATAAAAAAAATCGATTTCACTTGACCGCTGGAAGGCATGACTGGGATGACGGGTAATTGAACACAATTGTGACACTCTCGCCATCACAATGCAAAGCTGTGTGATGGGAGATTCTTGCTTTACAGAAACCTGCTTTTTAAGACGAATCCCAAGGAGTATTACAGTCTCTCCACAAGCTTAAACTCCTGACTGCCCATCAGTATTTGGGAGCTTCTGGTTTATGTGTGGAAACGAGGTCTATACTGATATTTTCTAGTTTCTTCCGGGGCCCGACTGAGCGTTCGACTGAGCTCACGCCGAAGTCATCGCCGAACGTCAAAATAGCCCTAAAAGTCCTGCTTGATAGGTATTTCACGGTTTCCTAAGCAAAAATTAAGTAGGTAGGCGTTAAAAATTATCAGATGCCCCCTTATCAAGGGGGGACTAAGGGGGGATCAGAGGCAAAATCCATTTTTAATTTAATTAGGGCTTGCTGAATAAATGTGAAATATAGACGAGGTAAGGGTTTTAGGGTTCTGTTTTGCTCTCACAGGTGCAAGATTTTGAGAGAATCTTCGTTCAAAACCTTGCGTCTTCATCGGCCCGTGTCCTGTAGGGGCGAAG
>NZ_JADBUB010000131.1:0-16195 GCF_020245865.1 Microcystis sp. M169S2 | reverse complement strand
TGATCGGGGTGATAAATTTCGTTATTATCGTTCTATACCCCAATTAAACCAATATCTTCTCGTCAGTCAAGGGGAGATACTAATAGAATCCTATAGCAAAACATCAGAGAATAATTGGTTACTGCAAGAATACACCCCAGCTAGGGGAATTATATCCCTAGATTCTTTAGGAATTAGCTTAAATCTTGCCGATATTTACGAAGGAATTGATTTTAATCTCAACTCCTAACTTTAGCTATCTTTTAAGAAGACGTACTAAAAATAATTTTACCATCTTTTACCGCTACTAAACGCAAAGTTAACGGGCCAGCCGTATTAGTTTTACTAGCAGCAATTGCCTCAAGTGTCTCGATAGCATTACCCGACTTTTTCACTTGACCAATAAAGTTAACTACCGTAGTTAATAACCCATCTTCCACTTGAATTGATCCTAAAACTCCCGCACTTCTAGCGCGAAATTGAGCCGAAGCTAAGAGTAAATCTAAACGCTTTTGTAGGTCTTCTTCCGTCATATTTTGGGGATCAATGGAAACGGCAGCGATTACCTGTTTCTCCTCAAAAACTCTTTGATTGGGAACCACATCAGCAAAGACACGAATCTCGCTTTCTCCTAAGACATAATTACCTGCCGAAAGAATTCTCACCACATATTCTTTACCGTCCTGTAATTGTTGACTTAACTGTTCTACCTGTGCTTTTGTGATCTTAACTAAACGCTGGTCAAAATTAGGCTGATTTGGTTGGGTGGCACGGATAGCATTTATATTCGCTTCTCGCAATAACTTATCAATAACAGCGACAATAGCTTGGGGATCAACAATACGAAAAGCTCCAAAAGATAACACCTGTCCGCGGAAAATAGCGATTTGTTTTTCCCGCAATTCTTGATAGGTTTGATAGTATTGTTCTAAAACTTCCACTTCCCGCTTAAGAAAAGCCATTTGGGTTTCTAAATCTTTTAATTTTCCCTCGCGCTGTTCCAAAGCCAAATTTTTATCCACAATCGATCGATCGAGTTCTCCAATACGTTGATCCCGGCGATCAATTTCTAGCTGTAGGGTTTTTTGTTGGGTTTCCAACTGTTGAAGTCGCGCTTGTCTGGTTGTTAATAACTTTTGTTGATTAGCCAACTCTTTATCTCTAACTTGAACCGTGGTTTGTAGTTGATTTATCTGACTAGAAAGAATTGATTTTTGTTGGGACAATTGATCCCGTTGACTGCTTAACTGTGCCTTTTGATTAGTTAAAATAACTCGTTCATTATTTAAATTAGCCACTTCCTTGCGGAACTTTTCCAACTGTCCCGAAACTAATCGCAAACGTTGACGAGAAGCTTGATAATTTTTGTTAAGAACCTCTAGACGTTTCTGCACGGCTATCTGTTCACTTTTAGCCGTTTTTAACGCCTTTTCCACCTGATTTTTTTGTTCGGTGGTTTTTCTTACCTGACTTTCCAAATCCTTAATAGCGGCACGACGTTCATTTAACAGACGATCCAGTTCAAAAACCCCTTGACGCAGGGATTTACTAGAAGCAAACAAGACAATTAAAGTGGAACCGGCGATCAAAATTCCCGTTACAATCGTCATTAAAGTTGCGGTTTGTTTCGGACGCAGATTAAATAAGCGCATCCTTTTCTTACCGATACGGCTCCCTATGCGATCGCCAATCACCGCTATCAGACCACCTAAAACCACGATGGCCAAAACCAAAATATAAGCGCTAGTCATCCAGAATTTAAGTAAATTGTTGACTGAGAGCGACGGGATTATGGACGGTAATTTTCTTCTTGTAAATTGAGACCATTTCCTGATCCCGCAGTTCTCCCAATAAACGGGTGACAGTGACGCGGGTAGAACCGATCGCTTCTGCGATCGCTTGGTGAGACAATTTTAGATCAACCCGGATACCATCGGTGGTGGGAACCCCAAAATCACGACAGAGAATCAATAAAAAACTGACCAAACGGGAACCCATATCCCGGTGAGCCAAGGTTTCGATCATCATTTCCGTTTGCAGAATGCGCGAGGACAACCCCTGCAGCATCAACATTGATAAATCGGGATTATTGCGGAGGGATCTTTCTACCTGATCGATCGGGGCCGAGAGTAATTCTACCGGAGTAAAAGCCACGGCATGATAAAAACGATCCGATCGCTGGCCGGTGAGTAAGGATAGCACACCAAAGACGCTATTTTCCCGCAGTAGAGCCACGGTAATTTCCTCTCCCGCTTCATAGACTCGCGACAACTTAACGGCTCCTTTCAGCAAAAAATAGACTCTTTCGGCGGGATCTCCAGGGAAAAAGATCGTTTTGCCACGCTCGAACAATTCCACCACCGGGGGGAAATTGCCGCTGCCGATTCGACGGAACACATCTGCTAGGGGTTTGTCTTGTATTAGGGATAAGTCCATCTCACATCCAAAAAAGGGGAAAATTGTTTTTATTATGCAACGAGTGTCACCTCTATTAAACACAACCGCTGCCTAAACTGGGAAAAGTTTTGGGCGCTTTTTGCCAGACAATGGGGGAGGGGTGATCATTGCTGCCCCGTTATCTGTATCCCTATTATACCGAATCTCGCTGGGGTCGGCTATTGGGGAGATTTTTGTAAGAGAAACGAGAACTATGTTAGATTTAACGGGAAAAAACGCCCTAGTGACGGGAATTGCCAATAATCGCTCGATCGCTTGGGGAATTGCCCAACAACTCCATCAAGCTGGTGCAAATATCGGTGTCACCTATCTCCCCGACGAAAAGGGCCGTTTTGAGAAAAAAGTGCGAGAATTGGCCGATGAACTTAATCCCGCTTTTTATGTCCCCTGCGATGTCCAAAATGACCAACAGGTAGAAGATACTTTCGCTACAGTGGCGGAAAAATGGGGTAAACTGGATATTTTGATTCACTGTCTCGCTTTTGCCGATAAAGAGGGTTTAACGGGCGATTTTACCGCCATCCCTCGGGAAGCTTTCACTAAATCCCTAGATATTAGCACTTTTTCCCTAACCCGTCTAGCTCGATCGGCTAAACCTTTGATGACGGAAGGGGGAAGTATTATCACTCTTACCTATCTCGGCGGTGTCAAGGTAATTCCTAACTATAATTTAATGGGGGTGGCAAAAGCTGGTTTAGAAATGAGTGTTCGCTATTTAGCCGCCGAATTAGGTGGCCAAAAGATCCGAGTTAATGGTATTTCCGCCGGTCCAATTCGCACCTTAGCATCTTCGGCCGTGGGGGGAATTCTTGATATGATCCATCATGTGGAAGAAATCGCTCCTTTACATCGCACGGTGACACAAATTGAGGTGGGAAATACGGCCGCTTTTTTAGCCAGTGATCTTGCTAGTGGTATTACCGGTCAGATTATTTATGTAGATTCCGGTTACGAAATTATGGGAATGTAGTTTTATTCAGTTATTAGTTATTAGTTATTAGTGTCACGAGGTTCTGAAGGGGGATTTTTGACTTCTTTGGGGTTAATTGCGATCGGACTGAAGGTTCGTTTAGTTTTTTAACAATTTATTCCCTATTTTCAAGCAATTTCTCAATTATGCGGTGAGAAATGCGAAAATTAGTCTGTTGTAGTCGGGCTATAGTATCTGAAAGCTCGATTAAGCCTCGGCTTGATGCGTCGTCTAAAATTCCGAGAGTGCCAATAATAGGAATTCCCCGCTCGCTGGCAATTCGCCGCCCCAAGCGTTCATCGATAATCAGCAAATCGGCGGGTAAGGTTTGAGCGAGGGTGATAGCGGCCTGTTCTCCGGGGTCGAGAATATTTAGGGTTTCATCAATCGTTTGAACAGCCTCAATGATAAGCCAAGAGGGTGGATTGGCGATCCATTGCTGAAGAATGGCCGGTGCATCTGCATCAAGCATTTCACCGCGAACCACATCGGGAATGATAATCTGTCCAAATAAGCGGGGGAATAGGTCGATCTGGTCAATGAGCAGTAAATAGTTGATAGGTGAGGTATCAGAAACGACTATCATAAAAGACTATGATCGTGTTTGTTGCGAAGTTGCTGAAGAGTCTTGCGATCGCTGTCTAGATCGACTTCATTGTAATGTAAATCGGCATCGTGGTTTTTCAAAAAAGCATCCACCACCCAACGAGAAGATAGACCTAAAATACTTCCGACCTCAGCACTGGTGATTTTTTCCGCTCGGTAGGCCTGCACCACCAAAGCCTCTAAAATTTCACGGGTAAGATTATTGTAGTTGTAATGTTGAAGCAATTCATCGGGAATATCGATAGTAATTTTCATGATTTAGCTTCCTTTTTTTTGGGGTTTACTGATAATGTTTATAGAACTTAGGTTGAGTTAAAGCATGAAACCCAACGCCTATTCTATACCTTCTCAACAGGATTTAGTATAACTTTTGGATATGGATAAAGCTGGTATTCCTATTACTTCGCTTCAAATAATTTCCGAATCTCGTTAATAGAAATATAGATACCGACAACAGCACCTAGCAAAAGAGGGATTTGACTATCCGAACCAAGGCATTTCTGAAAATTTTCATCGGTTAACACTTTATAGACCACCTTAAATAGGGTAAATGCAGTCCACAAAGTTAACGCAGAAACGAAAAGAATTTCTAGATAAGATTTATTGTTTCCCCGTCGCTGCCGTCTTCTTGTAACCACTGCCACGCTTGCGGTAATGACCAAGGTTCCGATTAACAAAAGAACGTTTTCAATGTTAACAATCTTCATCAAAAATTTATGCTGATTTTGCTTTCCTAAAAGTAATATACCATCCGCAGCCGGCCGCTAATATCGCACCAATAACCGCACCGTAAACTCCCGCAATCGATCCCCCTAGGGCTGCACCTCCCACCGTTACCACCATCAGGCGATCAGCTTTATCCCAAAATCGAGGGGAATCAGCACCCTCGTGATCAAGGGGGGATCCAGCTAATTTTTGGGCAGTTTTTACCCAATCTTGGCTAGGAATAACATCATTAATAAATAGGGACTCGAAATCTAAACTATCGGGAAAAATGACGCTTAAACTTTTGGTGCGTTCTTGGTTAGCATAGGCTGCGTCTAATTCTTCGATCGCTTTTTTATAAGCTTTTTCTAGGGGGGGAAAATCCTTGACAAGTTGCCGCAATTGTGTTGCTGCCTGGGGTTGTTCTTCCCTTAATAATCGTTCAATTTCTTTGAGCGATCGCTGTAGATATTCTGGCAAGGGTTCAGTCTGCTGTGCGAGGGCGATTAGCAGCGCTTCAAGATCGATAATTGTTTTGGGAATTTCCATAAGTTAGTCCTGTCCAGTCAGGGTATAGGCCGCCCAATGGTAAGGATCACTATATTCTGTTAGTTGATCTAGCCCTATTGTACTGCCTTCCTTCAAAGTATTCGCCGCCCTCACCTCCAGTCGATCGACCCCTTCCCTTAGGTCGGGAAGTTGTCCAAGTTGCTCGATCCAGTTAGCTAGTTGCTGCCAAGTGATATTTTTTAACCAATTTTGTGTATTTTTCAGAGCTAGGGCCGGGGATTCACCCGCTAATAATCTTTGATAGAAGTTAACCATAAACCAAGCACTAGAAATCTCCTTCACCGGCCAGAGGGTACTGACCACATTACTCGCACCCGCTGCCCGGAAAGCACTGACGAGGCCGACGTATTCGGTAGTAATGCCATCCTTACCGGTGAGAGCGGTTTCACAGGCAGCCAGACAGACGAGACGGTAACTAGAGAGGTTGAGCTTGTTGATATCCCGGACAGTTAATAAACCATCGCTAAGGGCGATCGCAGACTCCTGGGGACGAAAAGAGTCATAAAAGCCGTGACCAGTGAAATGAAAGGTTTTATGGGCATTTTCGAGGGCTTTGCGGACGTTTTCCCGTGAGGCGTTTTCTGGGCTAATTCTCTGGCTCGGTTGCACGATATGGCTAATAATCGCTGATTCCAGTTGGGCTAAATCCATGGGTTTTTGTTCCGTTTTGGGGTCTTCGACGCTGAGGAGGGGAGAATAGGAGGAATCGCCGGACTGGGGACGCAAACCGACCTGAGCAGAGGGGAGATAGGTGGCGGTGTATTTTTCGGGGAAGAGGGTATGTAGGGGGAAGCGGTGCAGATCCCGGTGGGGGATGAGAATCAGGGAATCAACGGAAACCGGCAAAGGTTCGAGAATTTTATCGATCTGTAAAATCCGCTTTAATTGGGCAAAACGGCTGTTAAGTGACAATCTCCAAGGGTGATTTTGTTTATTCTCCGTTTCTTTTTTACTG
The DNA here is from genome assembly GCF_020245865.1 of Microcystis sp. M169S2. Classification (NCBI taxonomy): domain Bacteria; kingdom Bacillati; phylum Cyanobacteriota; class Cyanophyceae; order Chroococcales; family Microcystaceae; genus Microcystis; species Microcystis sp. M169S2. The sequence continues at coordinate 9,953 of NZ_JADBUB010000131.1, read as the reverse complement.
GCATAGTCAAGGTATTGTTTATCCCATTCAGTTAACCAAGTCCGAAACTGTCGCGCTGGTTGACGGCGTTGTTCTGGCTCGACAATGACGGGATCAGCCTCTGCGGTGATAATAAAGGTGGTGAGATTGTCTTCGCTGAGATACCAGTAGATAATCGCCTTATTCGGACCTGTCAGGCTTTGGATGGTGGCATAATCGGGACTGGTGGGGTTTTCTTGCCAATTATCGAGAATCCAAGTCAAACAACGATTTTTATAAAATTCTGCCTGTTCAATTGCGTCTAGGGGATGATTTTCCTCGATCAGTAAATCGATTTCTAGGTGACTAAAACTGCTGAATTTTGCCTCAAAAGCCGGTTTATCGCGTTTCTGGGCGCGTAGTCGGGTGAAAAGGTGGCGCCCCTGTTGTTGATAGAATCGCGCTTCAGGGATTTCCTGTAGGGAAAGATGAGCGCGGATCAATCCTTGCAGAATTTCTAAATGATCTTCCGGGAAGTCTTTTTCGCTGAGAATCGGTAAAGCGGTTTGATAATGTCGGATTGCTTCGCGCCAATAGGGACTAGCTTTCTCTTTATACTGGGAATGTTCCAGATAAGCTTCCCCTAGATAGCGATAAATTTGCCCCCACGGAGGCGATCCTTGAATGAGGTGGGGAAGTGCCTCCCGGAGGGCGAAAATATGGGGTTCTCGGTCATTAAGGGCTACTATCGGTTTACGGTAAATGAGAGCTTCTAGACTAGGAGTAGAAATACGATTTTTACTCAGAGAACAAACGGCCCACCCTCGGTTGTGCCAAGCTTCATGGTAATCGGGTTTAAATTCTAAAGCTTTGTCGTAGGATGCGATCGCTTCTTCTAATCTGCCTAAATCAGCTAACGCAATCCCTCGGTTGCCCCAAGCTTCATGGTAATCGGGTTTAATTTCTAAAGCTCGATCGTAGGATGCGATCGCTTCTGCCAATCTGCCTAAATTAGCTAACGCAATCCCTCGGTTGCCCCAAGCTTCATGGTAATCGGGTTTAATTTCTAAAGCTCGATCGTAGGATGCGATCGCTTCTGCCAATCTGCCTAAATTAGCTAACGCAATCCCTCGGTTGTCCCAAGCTAGATGGAAATCGGGTTTAATTTCTAAAGCTCGATCGTAGAATGCGATCGCTTGTTCAAATCTGCCTAAATTACCTAACGCAAACCCTCGGTTGTTCCAAGCTAGATGGTAATCGGGTTTAATTTCTAAAGCTCGATCGTAGGATGCGATCGCTTGTTCAAATCTGCCTAAATTATATAACGCAACCCCTCGGTTAGTCCAAGCTTCATGCTTATCGGGTTTAAATTCTAAAGCTCGATCATATGATGCGATCGCTTCCTCAAATCTGCCTAAATTATATAACGCAACCCCTCGGTTGTACCAAGCTTGATGTAAATCGGGTTTAATTTCTAAAGCTCGATCATATGATGCGATCGCTTCCTCAAATCTGCCTAAATTACCTAACGCAACCCCTCGGTTGATCCAAGCTTCATGGAAATCGGGTTTAAATTCTAAAGCTCGATCGTAGGATGCGATCGCTTGTTCAAATCTGCCTAATTTATGCAACGCAATCCCTCGGTTGTCCCAAGCTTGATGGTAATCGGGTTTAATTTCTAAAGCTCGATCAAAGGATGCGATCGCGCCGATAAAATCCCCATTCATGTATTTCTGGTTTCCTTGCTCAAACCAGAATTCGGCATCCTGAACCACTTCCGTTAAATCCGTCTCCTTTGGGCCTAGATTTTCCTCCTCCACACTGGAAACATCCCTCACCGCGTCGCGCAACTGGAGGCTAATCCGTTGGGACACTTCCCCCAGATTTCCCGTCATCACCTTCCCTAAAGCCGCCAGATCCCGCCCTAAAGTTTGATAATCTTCTGGATACCGTAGCCATTCCTCGCTTTTGACCTCTAACCACCGCGCCAGCTTTTTATCGTCACAATGGCGACTGTATAGCCATCCCCGTAACCCGCCGGTAGTGGTTCCCGCCGCCACCTGCTCGAATAACCCCATCAATATCCCTTCATATTCCCCATCGCTGGGTTCTGGAGGAGTATTTTTGACTTCTTTGGGGTTAATTGCCTTTGGACTGGCAATAAAGAGCGATTTTAGCCAATTCCAGAGCTTTTTTAGTAAGGATAGCATCGAAGAAAGGGGGAAAGGAAGATAAGGAAATTATATCTCTACTGCCGAAAGTCGTCCCTCTACCGGTTCAAATTCGTCCTCTAATAGCCAATTTTCCGCTTCCTCGACTTGTTTGTTCATCTCATGCCAGAAACAAATTCTTGTAAAGTAATTCCAGCAGTACGAATAAGACTACGAAGCGTACCTTTAGCCACTTCACGATGATCAGGAACAGAGAGTGTTACCTGTTCACCCTCCTTAACCATAATGATATGGCTTGCACTTTGACGCGCAACTTGCCAGCCAAAGGTTTCAAATATTCGGACTACTTCACGTCCGCTGAGAACAGGAAGAGCAGAGGACATGATTAGGCCATTACCTCTACTTGACAAGTTTCAATCGTGAGCGGTAGTCCACGTTCTGCACGAACTTCAAGGCAAGCGATAATCGCATCTCTGATATTTTCTAGAGCTTCTGCTCTCGTTTGACCTTGGCTGACACAACCCGGAATACTGGGGCATTCTACAACCCAAACCCCATCCTCGTCACGGTCAAGTGTTACAGTCAACTTCATAACTTCTCACTATAATCTCCCAGGTTATATTTTACCTATTAGGGCCTGAGTTGGTTAAGCGGCGATCGCTAATTCTTGCTAAACAGCATACAGAATAAGGGTTTTGAAGAAAAGCGGAAAGGAAGATAAGGAAATTATATCTCTACTGCCGAAAGTCGTCCCTCTACCAGTTCAAATTCGTCCTCTAATAGCCAATTTTCCGCTTCCTCGTAACTCGCACGGCTCTCTTCTTCTTTGTCTGATCAGTTTAACTGAATGTAGTGATCGATCTTTGTGTCCTTTGTGCCTCTGTGGTTCCTTCCACTCCCTCGCCAGCAGGACTGTATCTTAGAATACATTTTAACCAGCAAACCTAAGAGAGCCTTCGCACCGGTGAATACCACATAGGGGTTTTCTGCATCGATCTAATTTTTTCTAGAATGGGGAGAAAAGTAATTGCCATCGATTCATGATTCAGAGTATCTCGTCCTCTTGGTTGTCTGAGTATTCCTCGGCAGTTGCCGCAGGAATTTGCGCTATTTTAGTCTTTTTTGGTTGGTTATGCCTACACCTTAATCTGATCGGCCCGGCTTTTATCCTACTAGCGATCGCCTATGTGGTGGGAGGATACGAAAGTACCCAAGCAGGATTGACGACTTTATGGGAGGAAAAAGAACTGGATGTGGACCTGTTAATGATTGTAGCGGCCTTGGGGGCGGCGATTTTGGGACTCTGGGACAGTAATTACTATCTCATCATCGATGGAGCCGTTTTAATCCTGATTTTCGCCATTAGTGGCGCATTAGAACAGATTGCCATGGCAAAAACCGATCGCAATATTCGTTCTCTCATGGCGATGACTCCCGATACTGCTAGATTAATCACGGGAGACAGGGAAAAAGAGGTTCCTATCAAGCAATTACGGATCGGTGATACAGTTTTAGTCAAACCGGGTGAATTAATCCCCATTGACGGCATTATTATGGAGGGAAACAGTCCCATTAATCAAGCGCCAATTACCGGAGAATCGCTTCCGGTGGATAAAACCATCGGTGAAGAAGTCTTTGCGGGAACTCTCAACGGTGCGGGAGTGCTACGTTTAAAGGTGGAAACTCCCCCCGAAAGTCGCTTAATTGAGAGGGTGATTCGTTTGGTAGAAAAGGCACAAAATGAATCCCCTCCCTCCCAAGAGTTTATCGAAGGTTTCGAGCGGGGTTATGCGAAAATTATCGTGATTTTGGGCTTAATTTTCGGGATTTTACCGCCTTTTTTCTGGGGTTGGACATGGGAAACCACTATCTATCGGGCCTTAATTTTTCTCGTGGTGGCTTCTCCCTGTGCTTTAATGGCCTCAATTATGCCAGCTTTGTTATCGGGTATCGCTAACGGGGCAAAACAGGGGATTTTATTCAAAAATGGCGCAAGATTGGAGATGATCGGCCGCATACGAGCGATCGCTTTTGATAAAACCGGCACTCTCACCCTCGGTAAGTTGCAAGTGGTGGAAATTATCCCTATCCATGCAGTCAGCGAAAATGAGGTGTTAGCGGTGGCTGCATCCCTAGAATCCTGTTCGGAACATCCCATCGGATCCGCTATTACCGCCACAGCCAGGGAACGTGGTATAAATTTCTTCAGTGCTAATCAGGTGCAAGCGGTATCGGGACGGGGTATCACGGGAAAAATTGCCGATAAGTCGGTATCTGTGGGCAATTTTGCCTATATTCGTGACCATATTACTGATCTTGACCAGAATATCCTAGCTATGCGCGAACGTTTACAAAAAGAAGGCAGAACCCTCGTCTGGGTAGTACAAGAGAATCAGATAATCGGGGCGATCGCTGTGGCCGATACCCTTCGTGAATCGGCAGTTAATCTGGTGAAGCAGCTAAAAAAGATCGGTATCGAACATATCGTTTTAATTACGGGTGATAATCAACAAAGTGCCGATAAAGTTGCTGAAAAACTCGGTATTGAGGAGGTTTACGCTGATTTACTGCCCGAAGATAAGTTAAGCGTGATCAAAAATCTCCAAGAAAAATATCACACTGTCGCTATGGTGGGAGATGGCATTAATGACGCGCCCGCTTTAGCTATGGCTAATGTGGGGATTGCCATGGGAAAAGCTGGTAGTGATGTGGCCTTGGAAACGGCCGATATTATCCTTATGTCCGATAATTTAGCCAAAATTCCCAGCGCGATTAACCTCGGTCGTCGTGCCAATCGCATTGTTAAACAGAATATCACTTTCGCCCTCGCGTTTATCGGCATATTGCTAATAGCCAATTTTGCCGGTGATATAACTTTACCTCTGGGTGTCATCGGTCATGAAGGATCGACGGTATTAGTGACTCTAAGCGGTTTAAGATTGTTCAAATAGGGATAAAAATACAGAGAACTATGGGCGAAATCCAGGCAATCCGAGGCACAAAAGATATTTTACCGGCGGAGATCGGTTACTGGCAGTGGTTAGAGGAAACTGCAAGCAGAATTTTAGGGACTGCGCTGTATCAAGAGATACGAACTCCCATTTTTGAACAGACGCAACTTTTTGAACGGGGTATCGGGGAAGCGACGGACGTGGTAGGTAAAGAAATGTACACTTTCCTCGATCGCGGTCAACGTTCCCTGACTTTGCGACCGGAGGGAACGGCTGGGGTCGTTCGCGCCTATATTGAACACAAATTACAGGCCGCCGGAGGAGTACAAAGACTCTGGTATAAGGGGCCGATGTTTCGTTATGAACGTCCGCAAGCGGGTAGGCAGCGACAGTTTCATCAAATTGGGGTCGAATTGTTGGGAAGTGATGATCCTAGGGCGGATGTGGAAGTAATTACCCTTGCCAGCGAGATATTAAAAGCTGTGGGGCTAGAAAACCTAAAATTAGACCTTAATTCCCTGGGAAATGCCCAAGATAGGCAAAATTATCGTCAGGCCCTGCTAGATTATTTGACTCCCTACAAAGCTGATTTAGACGCGGATTCTCAACAGAGATTAGAAAAAAATCCCCTGCGAATTTTGGATAGTAAGGACGAAAAAACCAAGATTATCTGTAAGAATGCCCCCAGTATTCTTGAGCATCTAGGCAGTGATTCTCAAAAGCACTTTGAACGGTTACAATCTTTACTAACTGATTTGGGAGTTATCTATAATCTTAATCCCTGTTTAGTCCGAGGATTGGACTATTACACCCATACGGCCTTTGAAATTCAGTCCGATGATTTAGGCGCTCAAGCTACGGTTTGCGGTGGTGGTCGTTATGATGGTTTAATAGCTCAATTAGGCGGACCAGACACACCAGCAGTGGGTTGGGCAATCGGTTTAGAACGTCTGATTATATTATTACAACAAAAGCAATCTTTATCTTTTTTGGTTCCCGATTTTTATCTCGTCTCCAAAGGAGAAAAAGCTGAGGCCCGCAGTGTGGTGTTAGCGCAACAATTACGCGGATTGGGGTTTAGCGTCGAGTTAGACTTAAGCGGCAGCGCTTTCGGGAAACAATTTAAACGGGCTGATCGAGCTAAGGCCGTGGGCTGTATAATTTTGGGGGATGCTGAGGCTGAAAATGGCACGGTACAACTGAAATGGATGGCCACCCAAGAACAAATTAGTCTAACCCAAGCGGATTTATTGACACAAGCAAGGGAATTAAAAGCGCAAATCTCTCGGCACAAATCCTAAGTTTTAGCGTCATGGACAAACATTAGGCCTAGGCTAAGATTATGGAATTTATACTGCAAAAACAAGGGGAAAATCACGGACGCACAATTTCTACTAATTCCCTAGAAATTGTCTCGGGAAACTATCGTCTTTTGGCCCGTCTGGATTCTCCTTTTGCTCATATTGAAGTGCGTATCGATTACGAATCTCCCGAAAGTAGCGAACGATATACCCATTATTATCGATCGGATGCTGGGGGTTGGCTGGAAATTTTTTCCTATCGAGATTTAGGAATAGGTAGCTGTAAAATTCGCTGTTATGGGGATATTTTGGCCGAATTAGGGGGGCAAGGTTGGCAAGAAGTGTTAAATTTAATTGTTACTCCTGTTAAGATCAATTATCTGGCTCAATTAGAACAGTTGATTAAAACCGAAATTGAACCTTTCTTAGCGCGAGAATCCTCTCTGGAGATGGTAAAATTAGAATTGGCCGATTTAACCAATAATTCCGCCTTTGTTTTTGATTTATGCCTACCAGAGGAAACAATGACTGCTAGAGAAGGGGTAACTCTAGAACTGCCGGAACCTGCTAATATGAAAAGGAGTCTTCAAAGTTTATCTAATCGCAGTTCTGCACCCCTACCCCCGAAAATATCTGGTTCTAATTCTCGCCAAAAATCACCGCAACTTCCCCCAATTCCTAAAAATAAATAGGGTTTGCTGAAAAAGTCTCTTTGTGGGGTTAGGAGTCGGTCGGGAAAGTCAGAACAAGGAGTATAAGCATGGTTCGCATACCTACCCATAGAAGACCCACCCATCCGGGCCAGATGTAGAACCATCAATATTTATGGTTCGGTTGGCTCTTGGTATGATACGAATGTCTGTGGAGAAATGGGTGTTATACATTCCAGTCAAATTAAATTTGACAACTAGCGATCACTTTTCTGCGGGAACGGAGAATTAGATAAGAAATACTAATATTTTGTCGCCATCAGGTTCTAGCCGCAATTCAATTGAGTATAAAATAATCTCAGAAAAAGCCGCCAGAAAATGTAACATCAACCATGAAAAAAATTATTTTGATTTCTAGTCTATCTTTGACAATGGTAGTCGGTTCTTCCTGGACAAAACCGAATATAGTTTTGGCTGAAACTTGTAATTACTTTGCCGGAACTGCTGTGACGGGAAAAAGCGTTAACATCGATTTATGTTCGATTGTTCCGGCTAGTTCCCGTAGTGTTGACTTTGTTTATTATTTAGGAAATCAACGACTGGTTAGCCAAGCTAATTGTGATAACGGAACTTGGACGACTTTTCCCGAAAGACAAATTCATCGTCCCCGCTCTCAAGCGACTCAAACAATGCTAGAGGTGGTGTGTAGTTACAGATTCTATAGTTCTCAATCCACATCGAGAATCGCTGCGGCAATAGTGTTTTCTCCACCATCAAATGTGAGAACATCCCCCAATGGCAATATCATCTGTTCAGTCAGAGAACGTAGAACCATCAATATTTATGGTTCGGTTGGCTCTTGGTATTATACGAATGTCTGTGGGGAAATGGGTGTTATACATTCCAGTCAAATTAAATTTGACAAATAGAGAGCGCTTTTCCTCCGGAACACAGAAACGGGTAGAATCGATCAATGCAGTTGTTTTCTTTCGAGGTGTCGTCATTAGTAAGAAAGCTACCCGTTCCTTAGCCGGTATTGCCGGAATTGTCGCCGTTGCCACCTTAATCAGTAAGGTTTTTGGTTTAGTCCGCGAACAGGTAATCGCCGCTGCCTACGGTGTTGGGCCGGTGGTGAACGCCTACGCTTTTGCCTACGTTATCCCCGGTTTTCTGTTAATTCTCCTCGGTGGCATTAACGGCCCCTTTCATAGCGCTTTGGTCAGTGTTTTGGCCAAAAGAGATAAATCCGAGTCCGCGCCGATTGTCGAGACTATTACCACCCTAGTCAGCGCGATTTTATTAGCTGTCACCGTCTTTTTAATCGTTTTTGCCAATATTTTTATCGATGTTCTCGCTCCCGGTTTAGATGCCGCCACCCGCAGCATGGCCATTCAACAACTGCAAATTATGGCCCCCATGGCGGTTTTAGCGGGTTTAATCGGTATCGGTTTCGGTACTCTCAATGCGGCGGATCAATACTGGCTACCGAGTCTCAGTCCGCTTTTTTCCAGTGTGGCGGTGATTATCGGGGTGGGTTTGCTGGCTTGGTTCGTTGGCGATCGCATTGATGAGCCGCAATATGTGCAACTGGGGGGTTTTGTCCTTGCCGGCGGTACTCTCGTCGGGGCGCTCTGGCAATGGTTGGCACAAGTGGGCGCACAAGTCAAGGCAGGTTTAGGAAAATTAATATTTCGTTGGGATTGGCGGATTCCGGGGGTGTCGGAGGTGTTGCGGGTGATGATTCCGGCGACCTTATCTTCGGGAATGTTGCATATTAACGTTTATACTGACCTCTTTTTCGCTTCTTTTATCGAAAATGCCGCCGCTTCCATGCGTTACGCCAGTTTTATCGTTCTCACGCCCTTGGGCATCATGTCTAACATGATTCTCGTGCCGTTTATGCCGATATTTTCTCGACTGACGGAACCGGAAAATTGGGGAGAATTGAAGCAAAGAATCCGTCAGGGTTTATTATTGACGGCTTTAACCATGTTACCCTTCACCGCTATCTTTATCGCCCTCGCTTTCCCTGTAGTGCGGGTTATCTATCAACGGGGTGCCTTTAATCTGGCTGCCTCGGAACAGGTGGTTCCCGTATTAATGGCCTACGGTTTCGGGATGTTTTTCTATCTCGGTCGCGACGTGTTAGTACGAGTGTTCTATGCTTTGGGTGATGGTGACACTCCCTTTAAGGTGAGTATGGTGAATATTTTTCTCAATGGTGTGCTTGATTTCCTCTTGTATAAACCTTTTGGTACTCCGGGGATTGTTTTAGCAACCGTGGGGGTTAATATCATTTCTATGGGCATTTTTACGGTAATTTTAAATCGTCGTTTAGGAGGTTTACCCTTAGGAGAATGGGGTTTATCCTTATTGGGATTAACGGTAATTACAATGCTTTCTGGTGTTGCTAGTTGGGGTGCTAGTTGGGTTTGGGAAAAGGTTTTCGGTGCTGGTAATATTTTCCTACAATTATTACAGTTAGGTTTGGCTTCGACCGTAGCAGTGGGTTTATTCCTCTTAGGTGCGATGTTATTGAAGTTACCGGAATTAGACCTATTAATCTCGCGAGTTCGTCAGAAGTTCTTGAAAAAATCTTAGGTTTAAGTTTTGCCCATTAGACATCACTCCTTATTACTGAACTTCCCCCATACATATATACCATAATAGCCGAAACCCTTATCCATCAATGGATATACCTCTTAACTTTTCTTAGTGTACCCATGTAATTTGTAAAATTTATTAATGGACAAGAATTCTCTACCGTAATTCCCCCCCCGCTGTTCTTCTTCGAGAGTCCTATCGAGAAGGAGATCAAGTCAAAAAAAGAACCCTTGCCAATCTCTCAAAATTACCCGATGATATTATCGACAATCTAAAACTGGCTCTTAAAGGAGCAACACTGTCCATGACTGAAGGCAT
>NZ_JADBUB010000130.1:0-34187 GCF_020245865.1 Microcystis sp. M169S2 | reverse complement strand
TATCAGTTATCAGTTATCAGTTATCAGTTATCAGTTATCAGTTATCAGTTATCAGTTATCAGTTATCAGTTATTAGTTATTAGTTTTCAGATTTGAGTTATTAGTTCACTGTTTACTGATCACTGTTTACTGATCACTGAAAAAACTACCCACTCCCCCACACCTTGGCTCTTCTAGGTTCTGTGTGATAAGTTTAACTTACATAGGATCGATCTTTGTGTCCTTTGTGTCTTTGTGGTTCGCTCCACTCCCTCGCTAGGAGTAATGTATCTTAGAATACATTTTACCCACCAAACCTGGGAGAGCCACACCTTTTCAACAGGATTGAGAATCAGAGGCAAATTAACGCATATTATTGACCGCACCGCTAACCAAACCAGCGCTAACATAGCGACCATAACCATCAAGACGGTTTTGTTGAGCGATTCGGGAGGGATTATTGACGAGATCGGCAACTCCCACACCCATCATCACCACGGAGATAACTGCGATTAAGTAGTTACGGACAAAAGTTGGATTTTGGCGGCTGACTAACATGGTTGTTACCTCTCTTTCCTGTCGATAACCTTAGAATACGAGAGGGTTTGGGGTGATGTCAGTCCCATAATTCCGGGTGACAGAAGTGGAAAAAAGTGGAATCCACAGACAAGCTATGATTTTTTGTCGATTAGAATCGGTAGATAGGGAATCGGGAACAGGAAAAGGGCAATATTCGTCATTAATCTGGTTAAATAATCAGTAAATTGCCTAAAAACTCAGATATTCTCCAGAATATGACCTTAGAAACCGCGATTATGACCATAAAATTTTTCTGGCCTTTAGTTTTAGGATTATCTATTGTTATTATTGACAATGGGCAATATTTGAGAGCAGAAACGGTAACTTTGAGCGCCAGTCAACGCCAACAACTGCGATCGCTAGATGCTAAGATTATTTTACCTAACTATATCCCTCCTGGATTTCGTCTGAGCGAGATTAAAATCCTCGCAGAAGAGAGGAAAGGATACGCAGTCCTCTTTGAAAATGCCGAGAATAGCTGTTTTTTGGTGGAAGGAATCGAAAACGCCGGGGGCGATGATGGTTTAGAATTAGAGGGAACCCTAGCGCTCAATTCCCCACTCTTTGGAGAAGGATACTGGCTCAATTATGGTACACCCAAAGACTCGGAATTAAGGCAACAATTCCCCGAACCCGATCTGTATTCCGATTGGATGAAAATGGGAGAATATTTTTATCGTCTCAGTGGGGCATTAATTGCCCGGGAGGAGTATGATTATCCTAATTGCCGTCAAGATATTTCTCCATCGGAAGCGGTTAAAATAATCGAATCTTTTGGAGATAACAATTAAATTGAATTTATCTACAGTCATTTCTAATCTACAACAAAAAGGCAAGGAGCGGTTAGCTTGGTCTGATTTTTGCTGGTTGGGATTAGTAATAATTTTGGGACTGGTTATTAGGTTAACACAATTAACGAGCAAACCTCCCTGGACGGATGAATTTGCCACTATGGTTTTTAGTATTGGCAATAATTACCAGATAGTGCCGTTAAATCAAATAATTTCCCTAGACACCTTATTAGCACCTCTCCAGAGCAACCATCAGGCAACTATTGCCGATGTAATTAAATTAGTTATTCAGGAGGACAATCATCCACCTTTATATTTTATTTTCGCCTATTTCTGGAATAAATTATTTTTTGATCGGGGAGAATATGTATCTTTAGAAGGAATGCGATCGCTGGCAGTATTTTGGGGAGTTATTTCGATTCCTCTAATTTATTTTATCAGTAAATTGGTCTTTAAATCTGGCTCGATCGCTTTTCTGTCGGCGATTTTAATGGCGGTTTCTCCCTACGCGGTTTTTATCTCCCAAGAAGCGCGTCATTATACTTTAGCGGTTGTATTTGTCCTCATATCTTTAGGCTGTTTTCTGAGGGCAAGCAGCAAAATTATCGACCATAAGAGAATATCCCATACTTTGGTTTTTTTCTGGTTAATTGTCAACTGTCTAGGGTTATTAGTTCACTATTTTTTTAGTTTAACTATCCTCGCAGAGGCAATAACTTTATTATGGATTTTATCCAATCAAATCAAACAAAAAAACTTTTGGATAACTAATTGGTGGCGTTTAAGTTTAGTTTTTTTAGGTAACTTGAGCTTTATTATTATTTGGTTTATCAGCTTTGTACCCAAAGATTATGGCAATCAGATGACTGGTTGGATTCAGAGAGACAATGATAGTTTTTTAGCCGTAATTAGCCCCTTTTTTCAATTGCTGGGAACATTAATAACTATGCTTTCCCTGCTCCCCGTTGAATCAGAATCTTTAATAATTATTTTGATTTCTGGGGCAATAATGATCGGTTTTTTTCTCTGGATTATCCCACAATTAAAAACAGCGTGGCTAGACTCCTATAAACCAGAATTAGGCATTCTCTCGGCATTTTTTCTCAGTTCAATTGCCATTTTCTTTGTCATAACTTATCTGCTTTCGATCGATATTACCCGGGGAGCTAGATATAGTTTTGTTTACTTTCCCTCAGTAATTTTAATTCTGGCAATTTTATTAGATAATTGTTGGCAAAGGAAGCGGAAAAGAATAGTAATTATTGTAATTATCATGGCTTTAGTTAGTTCCCTAAGTGTGACTTTTAATTTAGGCTATCGTAAGTATTATCGCCCAGATAAATTAGTTACCACTATCGAAAATAATAGCCGTTATCCGTTAGTAATTGCCACTAGCTATAGGAGTTTGGTGCAGGTGGGAGAAATGATGGGAATTGCTTGGGAATTTAACCAAAAATTTCCCGATAAAAACCCTAAGTTTCTCTTAGTTAACCCAGAACAAAAGCCAAATTTTAATCTGTCATCTTCTCTTCCTTTTGAATTATGGTTAATTAATTTCCATTCTTCAATAGATTTATCGGACTGTCAACCTTCAGAGTTATCCTCCAATTATGTAACAGGTTATCAATATCAAAAGTTTCTCTGTGGGCGATCGATGGATTATAATAGTAAAGTTAAGTAGGGCTATTAACTATGATTATTTGGGTAAATGAACAGATTGACCCCTGCGGTTTAGTACAAGCTTGCATTGCCTGTCAAGACGAACAAGCGGCAAAAGATTGTCATCAAAGTTGGTTAACCAGTCTTACGGACGAACAAAAACAAGCGGGGTGGGTGGCAGTTTTAAGAACCGTAGAATCTTGGGATGATGTACCAGTAAATGCTCTGAAGTTAAGTTATTAACTAGAGTTTGCAGCAAAAAGTTTTTCGTGGGGGTAGGGTGTGGGGTGTTTTTAAAGTTCGATGGGGAGTTAATCCCACTATTAACAACGTCAATCGATGACAAAATTTTGGCTGCCAGAGCTTTGAGAGCAAAAACAGGCGAAAAGACAGAAGAGAAAGGAGATATCTGGCTAAAATAACGTCAGTTCGGGTTAAGCAGATCTTGCCATGACTTTCAGGAAAGAATAGGACTGACTGGCTACGGTAAAATTAGGGTTTCGGCTTATCTCGAACTGAGGTTAAAATAAAAAATATTTCAGTTATCAATAGTAAAGCCCACTAAAATGATAACTGTCCTTCATTCCTACTCAAAACAGGGGCTATTTTTCGTGAATATCAGAAAAGAAATCACTTTATTGATGATGTGCATGGCATTTTCGAGTACATTTTTCGGTGAGGTTTTCGCTGCTCCACGTCTTGACTGGCACAGTGCCGATTTTGAAGGTCTGCGAGTAATTGCCGAGTCAGCTTGGAAGACCGAATACGAAGCAAAGAAACGCGGGGAAGAACTACACTTCAAATATGGATTTCAAAATCTGGGTATTCTTTGGATTCCTTACTATAGTAATCTATCGGGAAAATCGCTCTATCAAACAATTATCGTTCCAGAGGGCAATTGTGATCGATTTTTACAAGAGAATATTCGACGAATCAATCGCGATGCCTACTGCTTTACACCCAGTAATCGTGGTTTAGCCCCCAACCGTCGAGGTGGTCGGATTTTCTAATTTTATATCTCCCTGGCTGTGGTAATTCTCAACTCAATTTTAGAGTGAGCAAGAAGGCTAAAGCCTAAAATAAAAAAGAGGGCAGGTTTTACCCCACCCTTTGATCCTACTTTAAACGAATTACTAACCGGCGATCGGGTTCCACGCCGCGACTTTCCGTGGTTAAATCGTTTTCTTCCTGAAAAAAGGCATGAATTTGGCGACGTTCCGCCGAAGATAGGGCTTTTAATTCTATTTCCTGTCCTGTTTGCCGCACTTGCGTCGCCGCTTGATTCACCCAGTCGAAAAGTTCTGACTGTCTTTGTTGACGATAGCCGTTGATTTCGACAATATAGAACTGATGTTCTGCCGACTCGACACCAATATTTAGAATCGTATTAGCTAGGGATTGAATCGCATCTAGTCCCTCACCCTTGTTAGCGAGGAGGAGTTCCACTTGTTGGGGACTCAATTGACTACTATCAATAATTAACCAACAGGAGGAAGGTCCAGTTCCCAATTCCTGCACACCAATCTGGACATCTGCGGGCATGGCCATCAACTTTAGCAGTTTTTCCAGCCATTGTTTAGCTTTCTCGCTATTTTGCTCCCATATACTCATTACGATGTTTTTTCCTTTTTCTTGCTAGAACGTTTTTCAAAGGGGAGAGCATCGCGGGATTTTTCCGTTTTTTCCTGTTCCGCTACCAATTTTTGCAGGTTTTCCGGTAACGGTTCCCGCATTAAAATCACCGTTTGAATAGTTTGGAAGATGTTCGCAGTTAAGATATACATCAATACCCCCGCCGGTAAGGGGAAAAACAGGAACATCATACTAAAAATTATCGGGGTGATTTTATTCACCGTTTGTTGTTGTTGGGCTGCTCCCCCCGAAGGCGCACCGGCGCCGGATAACTCTTGGTTAACATAGATACTAACGCCGAAAGCGATCACCATCGCCAAGATATCCCAGTGAATTTCACCATTGGCACCGGTTGCCCCAATTCTTCCCAGGGCCTCAATAAAGAGAAAACCCGTATTAGCGGCAATCCCCGGCACGATAACTTTAATACTGGCATCTCCGGGGGCTAAAGCGACGATGGAACCGTCTTCATTCACCTGCACCAGTTCTTGACCTTTAACCACCTCGTAGGTGGGTTTTAGGTTATTTTCGGGTGCTTCCGTGGCTAATTGGCTTAAAGACTTGCCCTGGTCGTTTTGCAGGTCGATTTTTAGCTGTTCTCCCGGGGCGATTTTATTGCCTTGGGGTAAAAAAGCAGTGATGGGATAGTGGAGAGACTCGTCAATATAAACGTTTTGGGGTTTGGTGCCATAGGGTTGACGCTGCACGAGGGCGATTTGTTCGCTTGGCAGCACTTGTAAATCGACGGTATAGTTAATATCCGAGAAGGGGGAACCCCGCAGCGTCGCAAATAAAGCCAAAAGAATCGGCATTTGTAATAACAGGGGTAAACAACCCGCTAGGGGATTGCCCAACTCCTGCATTAATTTGCCCATTTCCTCCTGTTGTTTTTGGGGGTCATTTTTGTAGCGTTGTTGAATTTCTGTCTGTCTTTCCTTCATTAAGGGTTGAGTGATTCGCATTTTTCTCATATTGCGAATCTGGCCGGCACTGAGGGGAAAGACGGCAAATCTGACCACCAGCGTTAAAGCAATGATGGCGAAACCGTAACTATGCACAATCCGAAAGAAAAAATCTAGGATTGGCAACATGATATTTGTGGAAATAAATCCGACTCCAAAATCCATGGGTTTAATCTATGCCTTCTCGTTTAATAGGGGTTCACTTTGACAAATCTAATTTATCGAATCTCGGCGATCGATTATTTTGTTTTATTGACTGATGATCGATTCTAGGGGACGACCGGTTTTATCGGCGACTCTTTCGGCAATATAGTCATGAATTTCCCGAAATTTCGGCATCGCGCGCATTTCTAAACGACTTCTATCCTTGAGAGTTACGACAATATCCCCCCAAAGACCAATTCCTCTCGGCATTTTTGCCACTTTTGCCACTTCTGAATAGATAATATCTGTGCGATCGCGTCCCATCCAACCCCCAGTGATCGAAATCCGCCGATCGGTTATCTTATATCTTAACCAGATTGCCCGTACTATTGCCCCAACGGTTAAAGGTAAACAAATCACCGTAAATCCTAGCAGGATATTGATGATTAGGTCGCCGATGTGCGGACCGCCTTCATAAAAAGTTTCTTCTTTAATGCCCATGAATTATATTAGCCTTCACTAACAACTGCTTTAATTCTCGCAAAAAATGTTCATAATTGCACTCGATCGCCCCTGGACGGATAATGATTATCCCTCGCCATCCTGTCGCTATTTCTGGCAATAACTCCCGAATTACCGCTCGTATTTGCCTTTTTAGTCGATTACGAACCACCGCTTTTTTACTAACTTTCTTGCTAATCGAGATACCAAAACGACTCGGTTCGGGGGTATCTAGGCAAGAATCCTCTAAACTAATTAAGGTTAAGTGGGAACCGTGATAACGCTTCCCTGTTCCATAGACAGCTTGAAAATCCTGTCGATGTTTTAAGCGATGAATTTGGGGTAGTCCCACGAAAATTAGTCGGTTCCCAGAATAACCTAAACACTTAAACGATAGCGCCCTCTTTTCCGACGAGCTTTAATCACTTTACGTCCGTTGACGCTACGCATTCTCGCTCTAAATCCGGAAGTGCGCTTCTGTTTGCGCGTGGTTCCTTCTAAAGTACGTTTACTCACTGCTGATTTTTCTCCTTAAGATAGAGTTACTCTATAGATATAAAGACACAATTTTTGATTATAACAAAATTACTAGGAATTGGGAAGCTCATGGTCAAGCTCCGTTTCGGTCGGGATATCTGTAATTGTCTGCTGGTGGCTGAAAAGCGGGAATGGTTAGTCACTAATGGTATCGGTGGTTTTGCTGCGGGAACCGTGGCCGGATTGCTAACTCGCTGTTATCATGGCCTGTTGATCGCTGCTTTGGCTCCACCGACGCAAAGAACGCTTCTAGTGACTAAAATCGATGAATCGGTACAATATAACCAGAAACTCTATCATCTGGCCAGCAATCGCTGGTTAGGTGCTACGATCGAACCACAAGGCTATATTAATATCGAAAGTTTTCATCTGGAAGGGACAATTCCCGTCTGGACTTTTATCTGTGGGGATGCCTTACTAGAAAAGCGTATCTGGATGGAACCGGGAGAAAATACCACCTATACTCGCTATACCTACCTTCGCGGCAATTCTCCTTTAACCCTGAATCTCACTGCTTTTGTCAATTATCGTGATTTTCACGGCAATACCCAGAGTTTTAACTGGCAAATGGATATTAGTCCTCTGGAAAAAGGAGTAAGAGTGATTGCCTATGACCATGCTGTACCTTTTTATCTATTAATCAGTCAAGGAGAGGTTTTTCCCGCTCATATCTGGTATTATCGCTTTGATTTGGCCGTGGAACGTTATCGTGGTTTAATCGATCGGGAAAATCATCTTCATGCCGCCAGTTTTTCGGCTACTCTTAAAGTGGGAGAATCGGTGACAATTGCCGCTAGTACCCGTCCCGATCCCAGTTTAGACGGTCAATCTTCTCTAGAGTCTCGCTATCGCTACGAGAATAGTCTGATTAATCCCCAGCAGCCCCCATGGATTCAACAACTTACCCTTGCTGCTGACCAGTTTATCGTTAGTCGTCCTCTCCGGGATCAACCGGATGGCAAAACGATAATCGCGGGTTATCCTTGGTTTGGTGATTGGGGTCGCGATACGATGATCTCCCTAAGAGGATTAACTTTGACTACAGGCAGACCTGCGATCGCCCGTCAGATTTTACTAACTTTTTCCCGTTATCTAGACCGGGGTTTATTGCCGAATTTACTGCCCGATGGCGGAGAAATGCCCGAATATAACGCTGTCGATGCTATTCTTTGGTATTTTGAAGCCATTCGTTCCTATTTTAACCAAAGCCAAGATTTTGAGTTTCTCAGAACTATTTATCCCGCTTTAACGGAAGTGATCGCTTGGTTTCGTCGCGGTACTCGCTACAATATTCACCTAGATGACGATGGTTTGATCTATGCTGGCGAAGCGGGAGTACAGTTAACTTGGATGGATGCCAAAGTTGATGATCTGGTGATTACTCCCCGCGTCGGCAAACCCGTAGAAATTAATGCTCTTTGGTTCAATGCCCTAAAAATAATGGTTCAATTTGCCCATTATTTGGGCATGGATGCCACTGATTACGAAAAAATGAGAAAAATGACCCTAAAAGGGTTCTCTCGCTTCTGGGATGATTCTCTGGGGTATTGTTACGATGTTTTAGATACGGACAAGGGCAATGATGCCAGTTTACGACCGAATCAACTTTTTGCCGTGTGCTTGTCGGTGGAGGAGTTATTAAATTCCCCACAGAAAAAGGCCATTGTCGATATTTGTGCTTTAAAATTGTTGACTTCTCGCGGTTTGCGATCGCTAGATGTGGATCATCCTGATTACCGTGGCGTTTACAGTGGCGATCGCTTAAAAAGAGATAGTGCCTACCATCAGGGGACAGTCTGGGGATGGTTATTAGGGGCATTTATCGAAGCCCATCTAAAAGTCTATCGCGATCCCATCCTAGCCGAGAGTTTTTTAACACCGATGATTGACCATCTTCGGGATAGCTGTATCGGTAATTTAAGCGAAATTTTTGATGGTAATGCTCCTTTTACCCCTAGGGGAGCTTTTGCCCAAGCATGGACGGTGGCAGAGGTGTTAAGGGTTTGGCAAGTGATCCGAGAATTTCGGTCATAATCCTTTAAAATAAGCAATTGTTAGGTTTTTTAGGTCACCTAGAGGGCTGACCCTAAAAACCTCAGTTCGATGGTAATCACCGGTCGTCAGTCAAGAAAACCTTTATAAACAAAACTCTTATGCAGAAACCGCAAGTTATTTTTCTCGATGCTGTGGGTACCCTTTTTGGGGTAAAAGACAGTGTAGGAGCAATTTATAGTCAAATAGCGGCAGATTTTGGGGTAGAGGTGTCGGCCGAGAGCCTAGAACAGTCTTTCTCGGCTATTTTCCCCACTTCTCCCCCCCTAGCTTTTCCTGACGTTGAAACGGCACAAATTCCTGAGTTAGAGTATCGCTGGTGGCGATCGCTGACTGGGGCAGTTTTTAATAATTTAGGTTATCTGGAAAGATTTCCCGATTTTGAGGCTTTTTTTAGCGAACTTTACCATCATTTTGCCACGGCCGAGCCTTGGGTGCTGTACGAGGATGTCATTCCCGCTTTAAGACTCTGGCAGATTCAGGGGATCGAGTTGGGCATTATTTCTAATTTTGATAGTCGTATCTATCAAGTTTTGGCCGAATTAGGCTTAGAATATTTTTTTCGATCGATCACGATTTCTTCCCAGACAGGAGCAGCTAAACCAGATGCTGAAATTTTTCAAATTGCCCTGCAAAAACATGATTGTCCCCCTGCGCAAGCTTGGCATATTGGCGATAGTAAAAAAGAAGATTACCAAGGGGCAAAAGCCTTGGGTATAGAAGCATTTTTAATTAAAAGATAAATCGGTCAAGAGAGAAAAAGTCTCTGAGCGGGGATGAGGGATAGGTGATAGGGAGGGAATACAGACCCTACTGGCTAATACCTAACCCTCAAACCAGTTTAATCCCCATCGGAATTTTAGACTGATTCCTGGGATGGAATGGAAGGAGATTCTGACTGATCAGCGTTAGGATCCGCCTCTTTGGGGGCGGCCACTTTTACCAAAGCATGACGCAAAACCTGTTCTCCGAGAGTGTATCCCCGCACTAACTGCTCCACCACTGTGCCTTCGGGATGTTCATCGGTGTACTCCCGCATCATCGCTTCGTGGTAGCTGGGATCAAAGGGTTGACCTTCCGGACGCATGGGGGAAACGCCTAAACGCTTGAGACTGTCCACTAAGGTTTTATAGACCCCTTGGTAGCTTTTGTGAATACCCATCTCGCCATCATCGGCCGGTTTAATTTGAGTCCTGGCGCGCTCAAAATTATCCACCACACCAAGAATTTCCATCAGGGTTTTGCCCTTGATTTTTGTTTCCAGTTCCTCTTTTTCTTTCTCTGTGCGTTTGCGAAAATTGTCGAACTCGGCTGCTAGAGTGATATAGCGTTTCTTGTAGGCATCAACCTGTTGGGTTTGTTCCTCTAACTGCTGTTTGAGAGTGTCGATTTCCTCTTTTAGAAAATCGATAGTCATTCCGTCTAGAAGGGAAAATCCCTCGCTAGAGGCGGCCTGGTCCGTCACCGTTTTGGCTTCATCGGTGACACTGGTTTCTGATTCGGTGGCAAGAGATTCAGGGGAATTAGAAAAGGATTCTTGGTTTTCGTCGAAAATTGCTGAGGTATTTGGTTCTGCACTCATGGTATAGGATTTTAGTGGGGAATTTGGCAATATATGACCATTTAATGCTGATTTTGGTCTTTAAGTACCAGCTAATAATCAAGGTTTAACCATTAATGTAACATTTTGTGGACAAGATCCGTAACTAGATATAATCGCCCCCGATAGATAATCAGTGATCTAGAAAAATTTTTGCTAGAATGCAGTTTTCTAAGTAAAATTGGGAAGATTAAAGGGTAGTGGAGAGGTTAGGAATCGTCTATGACATTTTCTTCCAAGAAAACCCGTGCTGTTGCCCTACGCAATTACTTTTCCCCCTTTGGTAACAAGTTGGTGCAGTCGGGCTATATCGGTGCCGAGCAAATGCAACAGGCCCTGGTGGAAACACGGAAATCGGGACGATCGCTAGTAGAAATATTACAAAAACTAACCGGGCGGCCTTTGCCCCCGGATTTACAGCGACAGTATAAGAAAAACCAGTTATTTGAACTAAAAATTCTCTACGGAGTCGAATCCCTCGACCCCGAATTGAGCGATGTGGATGGACTAGAAATAGCCAGGCTGATCGATTCTTTGATTCCGATCGATCTTTGTCGTCGCTATCGTCTCATCCCTCTGCGTCGAATCGAAGGAGAGCCGGCTTCAATTTTGATAGCCATGGTCGATCCCGACAACCTAGAGGCTACGGACGATATTAATCGTATTCTCCGCCCCAGGGAGTTAGGTTTACAGCGTTTAGTGATTACCAGCGAAGATTACGAAAGATTACTGGAAAAATTCCACTGGGCCCAACCGGAACTAGAAAAGGAAAAAGCCAGACTCGAAAAAGAAAAAGAACTGGAAAAACTCTCGGATCTCACCGATATTGTCGCCAGTATTGAGGTGGTCTCTGGTGCTGACGATGAAGTGGCCGATGATCTCGGAGAAGGAGACGCTAATCAAGCCCCCGTCATCAACCTGGTCAATAAAATTCTAGCTAAAGCCCTACAGGAAGGGACTTCCGATATTCACATCGAACCCCAGGACGAATTCCTGAAAATTCGCTTTCGCAAAGATGGAGTTCTTCATCAAGCTTTTGACCCACTGCCGAAAAGAATTACCCCGGCGGTCACTGCCCGTTTTAAAATCATGGCCGATCTCGATATCGCCGAACGTCGTCTTCCCCAAGATGGTAAAATTCGGCGGATTTATCAAGGGCGGAAAGTGGATTTTCGGGTTAATACCCTGCCCAGTCGCTACGGGGAAAAAGTCTGTTTACGGATTCTCGATAACTCCTCTACCCAGTTGGGTTTAGATAAACTAATCACCGATCAAAAGACCCTGCAAATCGTCCGGGACCTGGCCAGTCATCCTTTTGGTCTGT
This sequence comes from Microcystis sp. M169S2, assembly GCF_020245865.1. Classification (NCBI taxonomy): domain Bacteria; kingdom Bacillati; phylum Cyanobacteriota; class Cyanophyceae; order Chroococcales; family Microcystaceae; genus Microcystis; species Microcystis sp. M169S2. The sequence continues at coordinate 22,427 of NZ_JADBUB010000130.1, read as the reverse complement.
TGCTGGTGACAGGCCCCACCGGTTCGGGGAAATCCACCACTTTATACTCGGTGTTAGCGGAAAGAAATGACCCTGGGGTCAATATCAGTACCGTCGAAGATCCGATCGAATATTCTCTACCGGGCATCACCCAGGTGCAGGTAATTCGCGAAAAAGGCATGGATTTCGCCTCGATTCTGCGGGCCTTCATGCGACAAGACCCGGATGTGATTCTGGTGGGAGAAACTAGGGACAAGGAAACGGCTAAAACAGCGATCGAGGCCGCCTTAACTGGTCACTTGGTCTTAACTACCCTACACACCAACGATGCCGCAGGTGCGATCGCTCGTCTCGATGAGATGGGGGTTGAAACGTTTATGATTTCTGGTTCTCTGTTGGGAATTTTGGCCCAGCGTCTGGTGCGGCGCGTCTGTACCGAGTGTCGAGTCGCCTATCACCCCACCCAAGAGGAATTGGCCCGTTTTGGTCTTTCCGCTGCCAATGAACAGGAAGTGACCTTTTATAAGGCTAATACCCTGACCATAGCGGAAATTCAACAGGCGCGAAGACAGGGTAATCTCTGCGTTAAGTGTAACGGCAGCGGTTATAAAGGTCGCATCGGTGTGTATGAGGTGATGCAGAATAGTGAACGACTACAGCAATTAATTAACCAAGGGGCAACCACCGATCGCATTAAGGAGGCGGCCGTCGATGAGGGTATGATGACACTCCTAGCCTACAGTTTAAATCTGGTGCGCGAGGGTTACACCACCCTCGAAGAGGTGGAACGGGTGACATTTAGTGATTCTGGTCTGGAAGCGGAATTAAAAGCTAAACGGAAAAGCGGTTTAATCTGTAGTGGTTGTCGCGCCGAACTACAACCAGAATGGCTCGATTGTCCCTATTGTATGAAACCACGATTTAGTTATTAAGATAGTTTTTCAGTGATCAGTGATCGGGGAACTCTGGAACAGGCAAAAGTATTATGAATTTGTCTCCTGACGGAAAAGAGGGTGTAGGGTGTGGGGTGTGGGGTGTAGGGAAAGAAACCTCTTTCACCTGTGGGGGTGAAAATTTTTTCATCGGGACTGGCTCCTATCCCCTTTTCAGTTTTTACTTTATACGATAAATGGAGTTTAACTTATGGAATTAATGATCGAAGATTTAATGGAACAATTGGTCGAGATGGGCGGTTCCGATATGCACATTCAGTCCCGTGCGCCGGTCTATTTTCGCATTAGTGGCAAACTCATCCCGGTTAATGAAGAATCTTTAACACCGCAAGATTGTCAGAAATTGATTTTTAGTATGCTCAATAATACTCAAATAAAAGAGTTAGAGCAGAATTGGGAATTAGACTGTTCATACGGGGTGAAAGGATTAGCAAGATTTAGGATCAATGTGTATAAAGAAAGGGGAGCTTATGCAGCTTGTTTACGCGCTTTGTCATCTAAAATTCCTAACTTTGAACAATTAAATTTACCAGAAGTGATCCGAGAATTATCGGAAAGACCGAGGGGATTAATTCTCGTAACTGGACAAACAGGTTCAGGTAAAACTACCACTTTAGCATCAATTTTAGACTTAATTAATCGGACTAGGTCTGAACACATTTTGACTGTAGAAGACCCAATCGAATACGTTTTTCCTAATATAAAAAGCCTGTTTCACCAACGACAAAAAGGAGAAGATACCAAGAGTTTTGCTAACGCATTAAGAGCTGCTTTACGAGAAGATCCTGATATTATCCTTGTGGGAGAAATGCGGGATTTAGAAACAATTAGTTTGGCAATTACGGCGGCGGAAACCGGTCACTTAGTCTTCGGAACCCTACACACTAGCTCGGCAGCGGGAACAGTGGATCGGATCATTGACGTTTTCCCCTCTAACCAACAGTCACAAATTCGCGCCATGTTATCCAATTCTTTACTAGCAGTTTTTAGTCAAAACCTAGTCAAGAAAAAAAATCCTAAACCGGGGGAATTTGGCCGGGCAATGGTACAGGAAATCATGGTGGTAACTCCAGCGATCGCTAACCTAATTCGCGAAGGAAAAGCCCCCCAAGTTTACTCAGCAATTCAAACGGGGATGAAGTTAGGAATGCAAACTATGGAACAGGGATTAGCTAATTTAGTTGTTAGCGGTGTTATATCCTTTGAAGAGGCAATTTCTAAAAGTAGTAAACCCGATGAATTACAACGTCTTGTCGCCGGATCTGGTGCTAACGCCAAAACTAAAGCCTGGATTTAATAACAAATCCTGTGTAAAAGGGATAGGAGAGTGGGAAGTGGGAAGTTTTTTCAGTGAACTGATAACTGATAACTGATAACTGATAACTGATAACTGATAACTGATAACTGATAACTGATAACTGATAACTGATTTGTACTATGCCTACTTTTGTCGCACAAGTTAAAAGCAGCTCTGGAAAAGTTTTCCAAAAGAAAGTTGAAGCTATGTCTCCCGATCATGCCCGAATGATGCTGAAGGCAAAATATGCTGCCGTCGGTAAAGTTAAAAAAGCGGGAGGAGAGATCGATCTTTCTAGTTTAGAGTTGATATTTGCCAGCATTTCCATCAAAGATAAAGCGGTTTTTTCCCGTCAATTTTCGGTAATGATTAATGCTGGTGTGCCGATTGTGAGATGTTTAGGAGTTTTGGCGGATCAATCCAGTAATCCCAAGATGAGAAAAGCACTACAAGCGATTAGTGCCGACGTACAGCAAGGGAGTCCGTTATCGCAAGCGATGGCCAAACATACTGAATGTTTTGATGAACTTTATGTCAGTATGATCGAAGCTGGAGAGACGGGGGGGGTACTCGATGAAGTGCTGCTCCGTCTCTCGAAACTTTTGGAAGATATGGCCCGCTTGAAAAACCAGATTAAATCAGCGATGACCTATCCAGTAGCAGTGGGAATTTTGGCGGTAATTGTGTTTTTCGGGATGACAATCTTTTTAATTCCCGTGTTTGCGAAAATTTTCACCGATTTGAAGGTGCCACTACCAGCTTTAACGCAATTTATGCTCTTTTTAAGTGGTGTGATGCGTAGTTGGTTAATTTTAATTCCGATTGTCACCATTGCTGCCACAGTTTTTTTACTGCGTCGCTATTACAAAACCCCGATGGGTCGTCTGCAAATTGACTGGTTTTTCCTTAAAATGCCCCTTTTTGGCGATTTGAATGAAAAATCGGCTGTGGCTAGATTTTGCCGGGTTTTTGGGACTCTGATGCGTTCTGGTGTCCCGATTTTGAGTTCCCTTGATATAGTTTGTAATACGGTGGGTAATCAGGTAATTGCTAATACGATCGCTGGTGCTAAGGAGGAAATTCAGCAGGGGGGAATGATGAGTTTGGCCCTACAAAAAGCCAATGTTTTCCCAGCTTTGGCCATTCAAATGATTAGTATTGGTGAGGAAACGGGAGAATTAGATGCCATGATGATGAAAGTGGCGGATTTCTACGAAGATGAGGTGGAACAGGCCGTTAAAGCTTTAACCAGTATCATTGAACCCTTGATGATGGTTGCTGTTGCGGGAATGGTGGGAATTATTCTTCTCTCTATGTACCTGCCTATGTTTAAAATCTTCGATGCCTTGGGATAAGTTTATCAGTGATCAGTTATCAGTTATCAGTGACTATTGCCGGTAGCTTGAAATCAGCCAGATTTTAATTTTCATCTCCTTTTATTTGATTAGGTGAATCTGTGTCTTAGGAAACTTGGTTCTTCCGAACTTACACTGTAGAAAATTCCTCAAGCTCCCTCTCTGCCCAGCAATGCTCTAAAGTTGATAATTATCAATCTAACAAAAACTCAAAGCCTTAGTATACAAGCTTTACAAGCACAAGTTGTTGATAGTTTTACATGACAGGTTCGATAGAGCCGGAAACTTTTGGTTGTTCAAAATTACCGGCCAGCTTTGGTTGATGATTCCTTGGAATTAGTCGATCAAGATTAGCTGACTCTCTGGGGTTAGAGCATAAAGGGAACAATTTACGATGGTTAAGCTCCTAAAATCAAACGCTGACGATGAAAATTAAGCAGCGAAATCTCTTGGCCAGAAACCCTTTCTAACATCTCGACGATATGATCGGGCTGCAGTAAAGTGCCATCATTGCGACAACTGCCCACATAGCACAAAACGGCTTGTTTGTCAACAGTTTTTAACTCTAATTCATATAATTGTTCTCGCAGATTAATCGTGACTTTTTTGCCGGATTTGGTGGTTTTTTCCCGTTCCATCACCGTTGCTTGCTTAATTGCCTCGATCCAATTTTGCCACTGTTGACAGTCAATTCCCTCACTATTAAAAGTGAGCAAATACTCGGCTTTTTCCAACAAACGGGTGGCAGCAGGAGCATTTAAGGGAATTTCTTCCACCTGATAAACCGGCAAATCTGCGGGTAATTGTGCGGTTAACTGCTGTTTAAACGTCTCTAAATCCATCACTTTTGTCAATTCAAAATCGACAATCTCACCGCTACTGGTTGCTCCCAAGGATAAAGCATTGGCGATCGAAATGCGCGGACCGGGGTGAAATCCACCGGTAAAGGAAATGGGAATAGCAGCGCGACGGACGACGCGATCAAATAAACGCACGAGATCCAAGTGGCTAACTAGGGCTATTTCGCCAATTTTGCCAAACCAAACCCGAATTCTTTGGGTGCGTTCTTGATTGGGTTGAAAATGTCCGGCAAAAGCGGGAATCGCAGGCGCTTCAATGACGATATTATGGCCAAAATCGACGCTACAAACGCCACAATGGGAACAACCCTCAAAAGAACAATCGGGAACCGTTGCCGCGTCTAGAGCGCGTTTTAAGTCCTCCTCTAGCCATTTTTTATCGATACCAGTATCCAGATGATCCCAGGGCAAAGGACGCTCTAAAATATCTTTGTCTGTATCGGCAAAAATATTCCATTCTCCCTGTTCTACCTGACGATATTTCCAAGTTAAACCGGATTCTTCGATCGCCTGTGACCATGCTTGATAGGCTTTTTCCGTATTATCCCACCAAGCATCCATCCCGGCTCCCAATTGCCAAGCGCGCAGCACCACTTTCCCTAAACTTCTGTCACCGCGACCGATAAAATCTTCCATGGCCGAGATGCGGACATCGGTATAATTGACTTTTACCCCTCTCATGCCTTGGAATTCCTGTCTTAGTAACTCCTGTTTGCGGATAAATTCGGCCGTGGAGACGGAATGCCACTGGAAGGGGGTATGGGGTTTAGGCGTAAAATTAGAGATAGTTAGGGTAAAATCGAGGGGTTTCCGCTTTGGTAAACGACATTCCCGACGCAACCAACGCAGGGTTTCCGCGATACCAATCACATCCACATCGGTTTCCCCCGGCAAACCAATCATAAAATAGAGTTTGACCTTATCCCAACCCTGTTCGACAGCAGTTTTTATCCCTCTGAGTAATTCTTCGTTGGTTAACCCTTTGTTAATCACATCGCGCATTCGTTGGGTTCCCGCTTCCGGTGCAAAGGTTAAACCCGATTGACGATTGCCCCCAATTATGTTAGCAATATTTTCGTCAAAGCGATCGACTCTTTGACTGGGTAAGGATAGAGATATATTCTCATTCTGGAGACGGTTTTTAATCTCCATACCCACGGCAGGTAACGCTAGATAATCGGAGCAACTGAGAGATAATAGAGAAAATTCATTATATCCCGTCGCTCGCATTCCTTTTTCAATCGATTCGATTACTGCTTCCGGTTGCACATCCCGCGCAGGACGGGTTAACATCCCCGGTTGACAAAAACGACATCCCCGAGTGCAACCGCGACGAATTTCCACCACTAGGCGATCATGGACTGTTTCGACGAAGGGAACTAAACCGATAGAATAGGCTGGGATAGGAGTGGCTACCCGGCGTAAAATTCTTTGCGGTACATCGTCACGATTGGGGATAACTGCACCGATTGGGGTGACATCGTAGAAACGCGGCACATATACCCCCGGAATTTGGGCTAAATCTAGCAATAGTTCTTCTTTGCTTAGATTAGCTAGTTTACCTTCTTCTAAAATTAAACCGATTTCTGGCAATAATTCTTCGCCATCACCGAGGGCGATAAAATCAAAAAAGTCGGCGTAGGGTTCGGGGTTAGAGGTGGCAGTTTGTCCCCCGGCAAAAATTAGCGGATAGTTACCCGAGTCTCTTGCTCTCCAAGTCAAGGGAATTGCCGCTAGGTCGAGCATTTCTAAAATATTGGTGGCTCCTAGCTCATAACTGAGACTAAAACCCAGAATATCAAAATCTGTGAGGCAACGACGGGATTCTAGGGCAAATAAGGGGGTTTTTGTCTGTTTGAGTTTTTGGGCTAAATCCGGTGCGGGTAAATAAGTGCGATCGCAGAGTTGGCGAGGTTGTGCATTGAGGATATTGTAGAGGATAATATGGCCGAGGTTAGATGCCCCCACTTCGTACACTTCCGGATAGGTTAACACCCAACGAACCACAGCACTTGCCCATTCTTTATGTTTAGCGCCTAACTCGTTGCCCAAATAACGCGCTGGTCGAAAAATGTCGGGGGTAAGCAGTTGGTCTAAAGCAATAGTCACGGCAATCTACCTCAGATATCGTCAGCAATGGGTGCTTTTCTACTATAGCAGCCAGAATCGAGTCAGTTATCAGTTATCAGTTATCAGAGTTCAGTTCACTGATTACTGTTTACTGTTCACTGAAAATACTTCCCACTTCCCCATCTCCCTAAAATTCCAGAGGTTATAAGATAATTAAGCGACGATGAAAGAACCGTTAATTGAATTGAGAGGAGTATCGAAAAGATTCGGGGATAATGTTATTCTCGATGGTTTAGATTTAACCATTTATCGAGGGGAGGCCCTGGTAATTATCGGTCCGTCGGGAACGGGAAAATCGACGGTTTTACGGTTAATTGCGGGATTAACGGGGATAAATGCGGGAGAAATTCGTATTAAAGGCCAATTGCGTCAGGGATTGCTAGAAGATGGTCGAGAAGCGATGCGAACTTCCTTGGTTTTTCAACAAACGGCCCTGTTTGATTCTCTCACCGTCGGGGAAAATGTCGGTTTTTATCTCTATGAACAAACTAATTTAAAAAAAGCCAGAATTAGGGAATTAGTGGAAAAAAGCCTGGAAATGGTCGGTTTACAGGGAATTAGTAACCTTTATCCTTCGGAACTATCGGGGGGAATGCGTAAACGGGTGGCTTTTGCCCGCGCTATTATCACTAATCCCGATAATCCCGCCGATAATCCCGAATTATTGCTGTATGATGAACCTACCGCCGGATTAGACCCGATAGCTTCCACAATTATCGAGGATCTAGTGCGGACTCTCCATGAAAAATCAGGGTCTGCGAACACTTATGTGATGGTTTCTCACCAACAAAGTACCATCCGACGCACCGCCGATCGAGTAGTATTTCTCTATCAGGGAAAAGTGCAATGGCAGGGAGTAGTGGCAGATATCGATCGTACCGATCATCCCATGATCCGACAATTTTTTAGCGCCAGCATTGAAGGCCCGATTAGGACAATCGTTTAAGCTAGATTAAGCTAAATTAAGAACTATCGAGAATGAGAGAAAAATCATGCAGAGTTCGCGAGCTTTACGGGAAGGAAGACTAGGTTTGTTTGCTCTAGGCGGATTATTGGTCTTTGGGGCGCTCGCTATCTGGGTTCGCGGGGGAGGATTTGGTCAAAGAACCTATCAATTAATCTTCGAGTTTGCCGACGTGGAAGGGTTACAAGTCGGGGCGCCGGTACGTTTTCGCGGGGTGAGAGTGGGAAGAATTACGAGTTTTATCCCGGGAAGCAATCAAGTGGAAGTTATTGCCGAAATCGCTTCTGCTACTTTAGTTATGCCTAGGAAGGTAACTGTTACTACCAATCTTTCCGGATTAATTGGGGAGGCAGCCATCGATATCACTCCCTTAGTTTCTCTAAGTGCTGAGGCCAAAAATCTCGACCCTCTGAGTCCCGACTGTGATCAACTGTTAATTCTCTGTAATAATACTCGTTTACAGGGGACAACAGGAACACAATTAATGTCTAGTGTTGGTCGTTTAGTGGATACTTTTACCAGTCCTGAATTTGTGGGTAATCTCAATGATGTCACCAAAAATACCGCTATAGCAGCTCAAAAAATCGCCCGTTTATCCGATGATACCTCCCAGACTATCCGTAATGCCCAAAGAGAAATCTCTCGTCTATCTTTGGAATTAGCTACCACCAGTCGCTCGGTGACTAATACGGCTAATAATGCCTCCCGTTTTATCAATACTTTAGATAATACCGTTCAGGAAAACCGCAGTCAAATCAGCAGAACTTTTCAACAATCTTCCCAATTAGTCGCTAATCTTAATGCTGTTCTCAGCGAAAATCGGGGACAAATTGTTAATACTCTCGATAATCTTAATCAAGCTAGTTTAGGTATTGGCAGTCTCGCTAATAATCTCAATAATACCGCCCTGAGGTTGAATGCTGGTTTAGATGAAATTGATACTAAACAAGTCATGCAAAATATCGAGACGATTTTGAATAATGCGGTGGAGACATCGAATAATTTACGAGAAATTACTAAAACTATTAACGATCCTGCTACAATAGTCCTGCTGCAAAAAACTCTCGAATCCGCTAGGGTGACTTTTGAAAATACTCAAAAAATCACCTCCGATATCGATGATTTAATCGGTGATCCCCAATTTCGCGAGAATTTAAGACGTTTAATTGATGGCTTAAGTAATCTGCTTTCTTCTGGGGAACAATTAGAATATAATTTGCGTATCGCTCAAACTTTAGATACCATGACTCAAGAGTTAGCTAAACAAAAAGTTTTGACCATCTCTCGACCTTCTTTAAATCCTCAGCAAATGCAACTCTATCCCCCAGTTATCGTTCAACAAACCCCCACTGGTGAAAAATGACAAGACAGCACAATTCAAGCGATTTGCAGTGATCAGTAATCAGTGAACTGATAACTGATAACTGATAACTGATAACTGATAACTGATAATAATATGTTGAAATCAATTTGTATTACCCTTGGAACCCGTCCCGAAGCGATTAAATTAGCTCCCGTTATTCGTGCTTTTCAAGAATCGGAAAAGTTTCAAACCCATGTAATTCTTACGGGACAGCATAAAGAAATGGTAGCGCAGGTGATGGAATTATTTGCTTTAAAAGCAGATGAAAATCTCGATATTATGCAAACCCGTCAAACTTTAACTGATATTACTTGCCGCAGTTTACGGGGTTTAGAAACAGTTTTTGAGCGTATAAAACCAGATTTAATTATTGTGCAAGGTGATACTACTACCGCTTTTGCTGCTGCTTTAGCGGCTTTTTATCAACAAATTCCTATCGCCCATGTAGAGGCAGGATTAAGAACTAATGATATCTATAATCCCTATCCCGAAGAAGCTAATCGTCGCCTAATTTCTCAACTGACTACTCTACATTTTGCTCCCACTACTTTAGCCGTAGAAAACTTACAAAAATCTGGGGTGACGGGAAATATTCACCACACCGGTAATACAGTTATTGATGCTTTATTAACCGTAGCCCAAACCGCCCCAGAATGTCAAATTGCGGGCTTAAATTGGTCAGATTATCGGGTTTTATTAGCCACGGTTCACCGCCGGGAAAATTGGGGCGAACCCTTACAGGATATTATCAAAGGATTCACTTTGTTATTAGAAAAATATGCCGATATAGCCCTATTATTACCCCTGCATCGCAATCCCACCGTCCGAGAACCAATTCAGTCCGCTTTGGGCAATCATCCCAGGGTATTTTTAACTGAACCTCTCGATTATGCCGAGTTAGTGGGCGCGATTCAACGCTGTTATTTATTATTAACTGATTCTGGGGGCATTCAAGAAGAAGCCCCTAGTTTAGGAAAACCGGTTTTAGTATTGCGAGAAACCACGGAAAGACCGGAAGCAGTGCAAGCGGGAACAGCGAAATTAATTGGGACTAATCCCGAGCAAATTTTAGCACAAGCGGGAGAATTATTAAGGGATAAAATCGCCTATGATCGTATGGCTAATGCAATTAATCCTTTTGGAGATGGACAAGCATCCCAAAGAATCCTCGAAATCGTCCAAGATTTTTTGGCTTAATCTATGACTACTTGGTTGGGTATCGACCCCGGATTAGCGATTGTCGGTTGGGCTATTCTCCGGGATAATAGTGAGTTAATGCCGATTTTAGTCGATTATGGCACGATCGAAACTTCTAAAAATCTTTCTACTGCCCAGCGTTTGATCGAAATTGAACGGGATTTAAAGGAGTTAATCGCAGAATATAAACCGGGGGAAATTGCCGTAGAAATGCCCTTTTTTAACCGGCAAATCAAGGCAGCTGGTGGAGTCCTGCAAGCATTGGGAATTATCAATCTAGTTAGTTGTCGCGATGGGGGAATTGAACCGATTTTCCTCCATCAAGCTAGTTGGAAATGTCATCTGGGCCATGGTAGGGCCACTAAAGCTGAGGTGGCCGAACAAATTAAGTATTTATTCGGATTGACAAAAATGCCTATTAATGATGCTGTAGATGCTATAGCGATCGCCTATGCTGCTTTCAGTGGCGTTCGCAATCAAATCTCTTGAAGCAATTTGACGAAATCGGTCAAAAAATTTAGCTGACAACTAAAAGCCATTTTTAAGCTTGCAATATCTTAGTTCGATGGGAACGACCGCGCCACCAAGCTAGTAGGGTACTAGCGATAAAAATACTCGAATAGGCCCCGGCTACAAAGCCAATAATTAAAGCTAGGGCAAAATATTTTAAGGTGCTGCCACCAAAGAGAAAAATCGCCACCAGAGGCAATAAAGTGGTCAGGGTGGTATTAATCGAACGAGTTAGGGTTTGACTCACCGCGTTATCGACAATTTCATCCACGGATAATTCGGGGGTATTGACAAAATTTTCCCGGACGCGATCATAAATTACCACCGTATCATTAACAGAAAAGCCCACAATTGTCAAGAGGGAAACCAAAAATAAACTATCCACTTCTACCCCCGCAATTAAGCCTAAAACCGCAAAGACCCCTAAAGTGATCAAAACGTCGTGCAGCAGGGCGACAATGGCAAAAAAAGCGTAATCCCGTTGAAAACGGAAGCTGAGATAGACGGCAATGCCAAAAAATGACACTAATAAAGCTAAAAATCCCGACCTAAATAATTCTTGACCGATGGTGGGCCCGACGGTATCGATTTGACCGGTTTCGGGGTCAAAGGTGCCAATTTTCTGATTTAAGGTGTCGAGTAATTTTGTTCTCTGTTCTTCTGCTAGGGTTTTAGTCCGCACCGATAAAGTATATTTATCCAATACCTGCACACTACTGTTACCCAATCCTTCCTCTTCTAAAATTGCTTGCACTTCGGCAGTGGTTAAAGCTTTCTCACAGGTATTCTTTTTGGCACAGGCTAATTCTATCTGAATTCTCGTGCCACCAACAAAATCTAAACTCGGTCGCAAAGGCGCTTGAATAGTGAACCAAGAAATTACCATGGCTAAAATACTACCAATCGTCAGCAGGGCCGAGACTGTCCACCAAAAATTACGCTGTTTTGTAACGTTAAATGCCATATCGATTAAGTAACAAGGAACAAAGGAGACAGGAGTAGGGATATTTTTCAGTTATCAGTAAGCAGTAATCAGTGGGGGAATAACTGGTAACTGATAACCGATTAACACTGTTAACTTAAAACTCCAATCTGATAACTGGTAACTGATAACTGATAACTGATAACTGATAACTGATTATTGGTTTACCGGTAAATTAGGGCAGAAAAGTTGCGGTTTTTGACGGACGCTGGGGACGTTTAACACGGTGATTAACAGGAGAGTACGACTACAGGTTAAAGCGGTAAACATACTCACAGCTACCCCAATGGCTAAAGTTAAAGCAAAACCCTTGACTAATCCTGAACCCAACCAAAATAGGGCAGCACAGGCGATTAAAGTAGTGACATTACTATCGAGAATACTGGAAAAAGCCCGGTAAAATCCCGACTCTACTGCCCGAAATAGGGATTTTCCGGCCCTTAATTCCTCCCGGGTACGCTCAAAAATCAGTACATTTGCATCAACTGCCATGCCGATACTGAGGATAAATCCGGCAATACCGGGTAACGTCATGGTGACTCCCACTAAGGCAAAAGCCCCCAAAGAGAGAATAGTATAGATAATCAGGGAAACATCGGCAATAATCCCGGGTAAACGGTAATAAACCGCCATGAAGATTAAAACTAACAGTAAACCCACTAAACCGGCGTAGATACTGCGACGGATGCTGTCCTGGCCTAAAGTTGCCCCGACGGTGCGAATTTCTTCCACTTTAACGGGGAAAGGTAGGGAACCACCGCGCAATTGAATCGCTAGATCGTTGGCAGTTTCGGCGGTAAAATTACCAGTAATCACAGCCCGGCCTCCCGTGATTCCCGTTTGGGCAAACTGCACATCAACCACAGGGGCGCTAATTAATTCATTATCAAGGAAAATGCCAATACTGCGACCAGTACCCGCGATCGCTTTAGTCAGTTCGGCGAATTTACTGCCCCCTTCCGAATCGAAAGTAATCGCCACTTCCCAGTTAGTGCCTTGAGTGGAACTAATAGTGGCATTTTGCAGATTTTTTCCGGTTAAGTCCACCGACTCAAATAAATTTAAAATTGCCTCTTTAGATTTTTGCAGAGATTGTTCTAGTTCGGCAATTTTAGCGGCATTTTCGGGTTTATTCTCGGCTTTAAGGGCGGCTAATTCCACTTTTTTTTGTTGAAAAATCGAGTATTCAGCCCGAAATTCTCCTTCTGTACCTTGTTTTTGCTGACGAAATTCTAATTGGGCCTGAACATTTAAGTTTCTCTCCGCTTCTTTGGGATTTGTGACCCCTGGTAGTTGCACGATTACCTGATTTTTACTGTCCACAGTCTGCACTAATGATTCAGAAACACCGAGGGCATTAACGCGATTTTCAATCACATTTTGTACGGCTTTTAAATCATTAGGTTGAATGGTTGTCACGGTTTCCGTGGGTTTAACCTGAATGGTTAATTGACTACCACCGCGCAGGTCCAAACCTAATTGTAGGGGTAACTTAATCAGGATAAAGATCGAGGCAACAACCAGGCCGATGATCAGTAACAATAACCAATTTTGTCTCTGCATAACTTCAGTATCAAAAGGAGAATTTTTTAAATGCGATCACCGACCATTTTTTGGACAGCTTCGACAATTTGATTAGGTTGAATAATCGTCAATCTTTCTAGATTACCGTTATAAGGTGTGGGGATATCTTGGGAAGATAATCTTAACACGGGGGCATCTAATTCATCGAATAACTGCTCGTTAATTAAAGCAATTAACTCGGAAGCAATTCCCGCAGTTTTCATACATTCTTCCACGATAATCACCCTGTGAGTCTTGCGAATCGAAGCGGCAATCGTCTCCATATCAAAGGGTTTCAGGGAAATTAAATCGATAATTTCTGGATCATAGCCATCTTTTTCTAACTGTTTTAATGCCTGTAAACAGTGATGACGCATCCGCGAATAGGTGAGAATAGTTATATCTTCTCCCTTGCGAACGATTTCCGCCTTATCGAGGGGTAAAAGATACTCGCTATCAGGTAAATTTTCCTTGAGATTATAGAGAAGAACGTGTTCAAAGAAAAGCACGGGGTTATTATCTCTAATCGCCGATTTTAATAAACCTTTGGCATTGTAGGGAGTGGAACAAGCGACAATTTTTAGGCCAGGTACTGCGTGAAAATAGGCCTCTAAACGTTGGGAATGTTCCGCCCCTAATTGTCTCCCCACACCCCCCGGACCGCGGATAACCATGGGGATTTTAAAATTACCGCCGGAGGTATAACGTAACATCCCAGCATTGTTGGCAATTTGGTTAAAGGCAAGCAGAAGAAAACCCATATTCATGCCTTCAATAATCGGACGCAATCCCGTCATGGCTGCCCCCACTGCCATGCCCGTAAAACTATTTTCAGCGATGGGAGTATCTAAAACCCTTAAATCGCCATATTTTTTGTAGAGATCTTTGGTAACTTTGTAGGAACCACCGTAATGACCCACATCTTCACCCAAAACAAATACTGTCTGGTCGCGGCCCATTTCCTCATCGATCGCCTGTCGCAAAGCATTAAATAATAGGGTTTCTGCCATATCAAGTCCCCGCTTACAATTCGGTCATCTTATCACTAAACTTATTATCTTACCCCTTTTCTGGCCCGAGGGAATAGGAAGTGGGGAAGTGGGGAGAAGGGAGAATAAATAAAAAGCTATCCCCTGACCCCTGAATACGGCTGCATCTCACATTTGCAGGAATACCGACAATCAGCAATTATCAGTGACTCTTAGATGACGACAAATGTATCAGCTGCTGCCTGTAAGCATCCCACCGAAAAACTAATGCGCGGGGGGTTGTTTGGGGGGTAGAACCCCCCAAAAGCCGGGATTGAGCGATAAAATCGCAAGTAACGCCCAATTTGAGCAGAGAGTTTCCCTTTAAAAATCCCAACTTAGTAGATTTACAGAAATTGGCTGATGAATAAAAACAATTATGACTATAGATAATAGTCTATTCTAGTTCCCGACAATCGGCCGGCAAAGAACTAAGATCAAGATTAAGGAACCCCCTACCGTTAAAGCTGATGAAATTACCCCGTCTTGCCACTTTAATCATTGGTCTGAGCTTTATTTTCGGATTAATGTTGTGGTTAGTCAACTCTATCTATCGTCTTTACATCCAGATCGCCTTTACCGCTCCTATCTTAGCTAATATTCTGCTTTTGCTGATTATCGGACTGCTGGGCTTGCTGATCTACGTTCTTCTGTACTACTTTTATCTGCTGCCCCAGCAGCAAAAAAGTCGCCGCGGATTGCGTTCTTCCTCCCGTCCACCCCTAAAATTACCAGTAGAAAAAACCGAGGCCGCCGGGGAAACCTTAAAAGCTATCCGGCAACAAGTGGAGCAAATTCAAGATAAAGTAACTCAACAGGTTTTTATTAATCGTTCCCAAGAAATTGAGCGAAGTTTAGCCAGAAAAGAAGTTAAAATCATTGTTTTCGGCACAGGATCGGCGGGAAAAACCTCCCTAATTAACGCCCTCATCGGTCAAATGGTGGGCAATGTGGAGGCAACCATGGGAACCACGGAAAAAGGGGAAACCTATAGTTTAAAAATGAAAGGTGTGAATCGGGAAATTCAAATTACCGATACCCCCGGCATTCTCGAAATTGGTGCGGCCGGAGGTCAAAGGGAACAGTTAGCGCGACAATTAGCCACGGAAGCAGATTTACTTTTATTTGTCATCGATAACGATATTCGACAATCGGAATACGGCCCTTTATTGGGTTTAATTGATATTGGTAAACGTTCTCTCTTAGTCTTTAATAAAATCGATCTCTATAGCGACGAAGATCGAGACATTATTTTAAAACAATTACGAGAACGTCTTAAAGGAGTTGTCCTTTCAGCCGATATTATTGCCGTCGCCGCTAATCCCCAACCAGTACAGTTAACCGGTGGACAAATCATCACACCGGAACCAGATATTTTAGCTTTAATTAAACGTTTGGCTTCAGTTTTACGGGCCGAAGGGGAGGATTTAGTGGCGGATAATATCCTCTTACAATCCCAAAGATTAGGAGAAGAAGCTAGGAAAATTATCGATCGCCAACGTCGTCGCCAAGCTGATAAAATTATCGATCGCTATCAGTGGATCGGTGCGGGAGTGATTGCTGTGACTCCCTTACCAGTGTTCGATCTGTTAGCAACGGCGGCGGTTAATGCTCAAATGGTCAGGGAAATTGGTCAAGTTTATGGCTGTGAAATTAACAGCGATCGAGGTAAGGAATTGGCTCTATCTTTGGGTAAAACTCTAGTTAGTTTGGGAGTAGTGAAAGGAGCAGTAGAATTATTAGCCAGAATCCTACAGTTAAATTTTACTACCTATATAGTCGGGAAGGCAATTCAAGGGGTCAGTGCCGCCTATTTAACCCGCATTGCTGGCAAAAGTTTTATTGAATATTTCCGTCAGGATCAAGACTGGGGTGATGGTGGTATGACGGAAGTGGTACAAAGACAATTTCAACTTAGTCGCAAGGAAGAATTTATTAAGTCTTTTGTGGCCGATGCGATCGGTAAAGTGGTACAACCTTTTCAGGATGATTGGCAGCAAGAAGAAGTTTTAGAAGCTACTCGTGAGGATGATTGGTAAAGATCGAACCTTGAAGCAATAGGCAAAATTGTATAGTAATTGTTACAATCGTTTTGGGGTTCCACAAGGGCAAAAAAAAGATGCGACAGCAAGTTATCGACTGGTTAAAAGAAAACGTCAACGAACACCGTCTGCGCCATATTCTTGGTGTGGAGACCATGTGTATTGATTTAGCTCGTCATCACAATCTCGATCCCGTCCAAGCAGGGCAAGCTGGGTTAATGCACGATCTGGCTAAATTTTTCAAGCCCAAAAAACTGCTAAAAATGGCAGAATCGGCGGGAATAGAGGTGGATAATATCTGTTTATCCCATCCCCACTTACTCCACGCCGATGTCAGTGCAGTTGTCGCCCAAAAAGAATTTAACGTTACCGATGAGGAAATTCTCGAAGCAATTCGCAATCATACCCTCGGTAAACCCAATATGAGCGATCTTAGCTGTATAGTCTTTATTGCCGATGCCTTGGAACCCAATCGCGGCGATACACCCGAATTAAACGCCCTACGACAACTCAGCTATCAAAATCTCCATAAAAGCGTTCAACAAACCTGCGATTATTCCCTAAAATATCTTTTAAGTAGCCATTGTCCCATTCATCCCCGCACCGTGCTAACCCGCAACTGGGCGTTACAAATTGTTAAAGAACAACTAACAGAAACTAAAACCATTGATTAACATAATCTCAAGACTCGCTTAAAACCACCTCAGCCAAAGGATAACCACAACCTGAATGACCAATCCCACTGGAATTATTACCCCTGTCGCCGAAAATCTCAAGACCGAAAATTTTCTAGAGACAATTGTTACCGCTGCCGAGGACAAGAAAGCAGGGGACATCGCCATCCTGAAAGTCGCCGATATCTGTTATTTAACCGATTATTTTCTGATTATTACCGGCTATTCTACCACTCAAGTGCGAGCGATCGAGGATGCGATCGAAGCCGCTATGGAACTAGAATGGCAACAATCCCCCCGACAAGTGGAAGGAAAAAGCGAAGGTAGCTGGATCCTGATGGATTATGGCGATATCATTGTTCATATCTTTTTACCAAAAGAGCGGGAATTTTATAATTTAGAAGCATTTTGGGGTCATGCTCAACGGATTCCTCTACCTAGCGACCATTTGGAGGAGTAGAATCCATGAAATCCTCCCTTGATTTCTGTCCCGTCCCGGAAGAACAGCAGCCGGTGAACGAGTACGAACAATTAAAAGAATCTTGGTTTTTCCGTTGGGCGACGCTAGATGTAGCCTCTTATACAAAAAAAATTGTCTGGTTATGGTTGTGGACATGGTTAATTGTCGGACCGATTGCCGCCGCTAGTTTTCCCCTCAAAAAAGCCCCTTTTCTCTTCTTCTGTGCGGGGATTTTTGGCTCGACAATTTTGGTAGGATTGGTGTTATTGCGCTTGTATTTAGGCTGGATCTACGTCTATGACCGCTTGCAATCGGAGAAAGTATTTTATGAGGAGTCGGGCTGGTATGATGGCCAAATCTGGACAAAAACCGCCGCCATTTTAACCCGCGATCGTTTAATCGTCTCCTATCAAATCCAGCCCATTCTCCGCCGTTTACAAAAAACCGCCCTGATTTTAGGGGCAATTGTCGCTATCAGTGGTCTTTTCTGGCTATTTTTCACTCACTAACCGCAACCAATCACCAATCTGAATGAATAGGGTAAAACGTTCACCAACCCACCGCTTAGAAATTCATCTCCTCCGGGAAGGTATTATTGAATCGGTTCATAATGTCGAGGCCGCTATTTGCGATGACCGCGGCCGGGTATTATCCACCGCCGGCAGCGCCGAAACTAGCGCCTTTATTCGTTCGGCCCTGAAACCTTTTCAAGCACTGGCTGTCATCAGTACCGGCACCCTCGAACGCTACGATCTCAACGATAAGGATCTAGCCATTATCTGTAGTTCTCACCAAGGCACGGTGGAACACGCCCGTCAAGTCTTTAATATTCTCTGGCGTGCCGATATCGATCCCAATGCCCTGCAATGTCCCCTCCCCGAAGGCAAACCCAGTCGCTTGCAGTACAATTGTTCTGGTAAACACGCCGGGATGTTAGCGGTGTGTCAACAGCGTGGCTGGCCGTTAAATAGCTATCTGCGGCGTTCTAGTCAAATACAGAAGCTAATTTTAAGCAAAATTGCCGAATTATTGGGGATGCCGGGAGATGAATTAATCAGCGCCCACGATGACTGCGGTGCGCCCACCTATTCAATGCAGTTGGGGCAAATGGCCCATCTCTACGCCCAGTTAGCCTCTGGCAACCGTTTAGACTTAGAAAGAATCGTCCGGGCGATGACCTATCATCCCCGCATGGTAGCAGGAGAAGGGGCTTTTGATACGGAATTAATGCAGGTTAGCCAAGGGGAAATCGTCAGTAAAGCCGGGGCCGAAGGTATTCAATGTATCGGGCGCGTCGGTGAAGGTTTAGGATTAGCAATTAAAGCCCTAGATGGTTCCAAACGGGCTAAATATGCCGCCGCTTTGCAAATTCTCAAACAGTTAGGCTGGATTACTCCCAATGTGGCCGAATCTCTCTCGGAAAAATTCCTTAAAATCGGCAGTTATACCCGCTTGGAAGTGGTGGGGGAAATGGCTTTATTATAAGTAGGGTCTGCTGAAAAAGTTTGTTGATGGAGTTAGGAGTCAGTAGTCAGGAGTCAGGAGTCGGTCGGGGAAGTCAGAATAACAGAATGACCTCGCGCACTGGGAAGCAGAACCCTTTGTAATCGCCTCCGGAAAGTGCAAGGGTTTTGAGTCTCTCGGAGCGATTTCTCAACCTTTATTTCTGGCACTTTTTTGGCTAAAAAAGTGCCAAAACCGTTTTCTAGTAAGGCTTCCAGTAATTTTCAGCAAGCCCTAAGTAGTGGGTTGACCAAGGGTAACACATCAAAAACTTTTCTTTTTGGTGTGTTAGGGCAGTATTTATATCTTGATTTTTTTCCCTAAAAAACGTTATTACCCATTTACAATCTATAATCGCCATACATAAGGAGAATAATTAATTATGACCGAAAATAGAAACCCGATTCCTGTCGTTGTCAACGGTGCAGCCGGCAAAATGGGACGGGAAGTCATTAAAGCCGTTGCTCGTGCCGACGATATGATCTTAGTGGGTGCAGTGGATCGAAATCCAGCTTTTCGGGGTCAAGATGTGGGAGAAGTGGCCGGTTGTGAACCCCTAGAAGTGCCGATTCTCGACGATTTACAGAGTGTTTTAGTCCTGGCAACTCAGGAAAAAGTGCAGGGGGTGATGGTGGATTTTACCCATCCCGACGGTGTTTATGACAATACCCGCAGTGCGATCGCCTATGGAGTGCGTCCGGTGGTGGGAACTACGGGATTATCGGCGGCACAACTGCAAGATTTAGCCGAATTTGCCGAAAAAGCCAGCACTGGCTGTTTAGTTATCCCCAATTTTTCCATTGGCATGGTTTTACTACAACAGGCTGCCGTGCAAGCATCTCGCTACTTTGATCATGTGGAAATTATCGAACTGCATCACAATCAAAAAGCAGACGCACCCAGTGGCACAGCCATTAAAACCGCCGAATTACTGGCAGAATTGGGTAAAATCTTTAATCCTGCCCAAGTTTCTGAAAAAGAAACCATCCCCGGCGCTAGAGGCGGTTTAACTGCCGAGAACATCCGTATTCATAGCGTGCGTTTACCCGGTTTAATTGCTCACCAGGAAGTAATTTTCGGTTCCCCCGGAGAAATCTATACCCTTCGTCATGATACCAGCGATCGCTCCTGTTATATGCCGGGGGTTCTCCTTTCTATCCGCAAAGTTACTCAGCTGCAATCCCTCGTTTACGGTTTAGAAAAAATCCTCTAAATCGAGATATTTTAGAGAAAAGAGAGGAAAAGGGCAAAGAAGAGAAATCTCGACAAATTGCCCTAAAAATGCTTTTTGCTGGTTTTTCTGTTCCCCGTTTATTGGTTTTAGGATTAACTAGAGAACAAATTGCCCAAGCTTTAGACTTAGAGATTGAACAAGTACCACAAGTCATTGAGGGACAAAATTGAGTGAAAACGGACAGTATTTTCTATCGTCTCTTTCAGACTTTTCCTGAAAGTTTCTTTGATTTGCTCAATCTTCCCCCAGAAACCGTCAATCATTATCAATTTTCCTCCCTAGAAGTTAAACAACTAGCTTTTCGTTTAGATGGGGTCTTTCTTCCCGATAACCTGAATGACCCGATTTACTTTGTTGAGGTACAATTTCAAAAAGATGAACGGTTTTACTCCCGCTTTTTCAGTGAAATATTTCTCTATTTTCATCAAAGCGAGTTAAGCCAGAAT
The DNA here is from genome assembly GCF_020245865.1 of Microcystis sp. M169S2. Classification (NCBI taxonomy): domain Bacteria; kingdom Bacillati; phylum Cyanobacteriota; class Cyanophyceae; order Chroococcales; family Microcystaceae; genus Microcystis; species Microcystis sp. M169S2. The sequence goes on along the minus strand of NZ_JADBUB010000130.1, from coordinate 1,887 downwards.
TGGCAAGGGGTGATCATTTATCCTCATCGGGAAATTGAAAATAGTCCTAAATCTCGTTATCAAGAATTCTTTGAGTCAGGCCGGGTTAACTGTTATTATCTGAATCAGTTAGATGAGGGAGATTCTCTGGGGGTAAAAGTGTTACAATTAATTGTAGAATCGGAACCAAACACCTTAGCTCAAGGAAAAGAACTGATTCAACAAGTTAGACAACAATTCCAGGAGTCTTTAAAAAGAGAGGACATTCTAGAATTAATCGAGACAATTCTCATTTATAAATTGCCCAAATTAAACCGTAAGGAGATAGAAGCTATGTTTAGTTTAAGTGATTTAAGAGAAACTAAAGTCTATCAGGAAGCTTTAGAGGAAGGCAGAGAAGAAGGAGAATTATCTGCTAAAAAAAGCCTAATTTTGCGTCAGCTAAATTTAAAACTAGGTTCTATTCCTTTAAAGGTAGAACAAAAAATTAAACAATTAAATCCTAATCAACTGGATAATTTAGCTCTTGCGTTGTTGGCGTTTTCGGATTTAGAAGATTTGCAGCAATGGTTAAATTAAAGAAAAAAGCCTTAGATTCAACAATTTAAGCAACAATTTCAGGAGTCTTTAAAAAGAGAGGACATTCTAGAATTAATTGAGACAATTCTCATTTATAAATTGCCCAAATTAAACCGTAAGGAGATAGAAAAAATGTTTAGTTTAAGTGATTTAAGAGAAACTAAAGTCTATCAAGAAGCTTTAGAGGAAGGAGAATTATCCGCTAAAAAAAGCCTAATTTTGCGTCAGCTAAATTTAAAACTAGGTTCTATTCCTTTAAAGGTAGAACAAAAAATTAAACAGTTAAATCCTAATCAACTGGATAATTTAGCTCTTGCTTTATTGGACTTTTCGGATTGGGAAGATTTGCAGCAATGGTTAAATCAATAGGATTAACTCTAGGAGAAATTGCCCAAACTTTAGACTGAGAAATTGAACAAGTAGCACAAGTCATTGAGGGACAAACTTGAGTGAAAACGGACAGTATTTTCTATCGTCTCTTTCAGACTTTTCCTGAAAGTTTCTTTGATTTGCTCAATCTTCCCCCGGAAACCGTCAATCATTATCAATTTTCCTCCCTAGAAGTTAAACAACTAGCTTTTCGTTTAGATGGGGTTTTTCTTCCCGATAACCTCAATGACCCGATTTACTTTGTTGAGGTACAATTTCAAAAAGATGAACGGTTTTACTCGCGCTTTTTTAGTGAAATATTTCTCTATTTTCATCAAAGCGAGTTAAGCCAGAATTGGCAAGGGGTGATCATTTATCCTCATCGGGAAATTGAAAATAGTCCTAAATCTCGTTATCAAGAATTCTTTGAGTCAGGACGGGTTAACTGTTATTATCTGAATCAGTTAGATGAGGGGGATTCTCTGGGGGTAAAAGTGTTACAATTAATTGTGGAATCGGAACAAAATACCTTAGCTCAAGGAAAAAAACTGATTCAACAAGTTAGACAACAATTCCAGGAGTCTTTAAAAAGAGAGGAAATTCTGGAATTAATCGAGATAATTCTCATTTATAAATTGCCCAAATTAAACCGTAAGGAGATTGAAAAAATGTTTAGTTTAAGTGATTTAAGAGAAACTAAAGTCTATCAGGAAGCTTTAGAGGAAGGCCGAGAGGAAGGCAAAGAAGAAGGTAAAGAGGAAGGCAAAGACGAAAAAGCTCGACAAATTGCCCTAAAAATGCTATCTGCTGGCTTTCCTGTCCCAGAAATCGCCCGATTTACCGATTTATCCCCCGCAACCATCGAGCAATTACAAAGACAAAACGCTCACGATGTTTGATAATATTTGTAAATTTATCGCCGAAAACTTCTCCGATGATCTAGCCACTTGGTTGTTGGGT
>NZ_JADBUB010000013.1:0-7352 GCF_020245865.1 Microcystis sp. M169S2 | reverse complement strand
GAAAATTCCTCAAGCTCCCTCTCTGCCGAGCAATGCTCTAAAGTTGATAAATATCAATCTAACAAAAACTCAAAGCCTTAGTATACAAGCTTTACAAGCACAAGTTGTTGATAGTTTTACATGACAGGTTCGGTAGAGCCGTAAGTTTCTATATATACGGGGAAAGAGATAATAACTGTTAAATCTTCCGATTCTATGCGTCTTAGCTCTGCTTGCGCTCTACTATGATATTGATCACTGGTATCTATTGCTCCGTAAAGGGGGGTTGTGTCGGCAATAATCGCTTTCAAGATTTGAGCTTAAGGTAATTTATGGGACAGGGTAATTTCGGCTAAAACAGCGTCATGATTGATGGATGTGTCAGTATAGCCACTTCCTTTGGGTGCAGGAGATAAGTGAAAAGATTTTTTCGGTTTGGATAAATAGCCTTTCGCTATTAAAAATGATTCTATAGCCGTTTGTACTGTATCAGAAGAAGATACCTTATGCTCTTGATTGTAGGCGGCTAGAGCATTAATTATGGTGGTGGGTAGCTCAATCGTCACCTGTTGCATAACCAAAATCCTCTTGATTTAATTATGTCCCTATTATACAATAAACCCCCTCAACTGACTGAATGAAGGGGCATTAATTACACTTTGGTAAGCAATTTAGCCTACTTTTGTGGTTTCTTTTTCTGATGGTTTGGATGATTTTAGTTTGCGTTTCAGGGTTGAAGCTGCACCTAACGATCCAAGGGTTAATAAGCTGAGGAATGTAGAGGGTTCAGGAGTATGGACAGCGACAGCTTCGAGTGCGTCAATGTTCTCAGTTCCCGGTCTTAATCCCGTCCAGAACTCTACCGTGTCCTTGACATTGAAAACTGTATCCCAGACGTGTCCACCGTGGTTGAGGAATTGAGGAGCTTGACCAAATCGCCAAACAAAGATCTCCCCACCATCTAAGTCTAGCAAGGGATTGTTATCAGTAATAGAGCCATCGTTATCTCCATCGATTGGTTTGAGGCTAAAGAGGATGTCGTTTTCCCATGTCATCAGTCCATCAAGGTCAATCTTCGCATCAGTGATATCTAAACCGGGAAAAAGAGGAGTGATTGCAGCGGCGATATCCGCTTTAAGGAAGAGACAATCCCCATTACTCTTGAATACACTGCATCCCAGAGGATCGCCCAAAAGGGAATAACGGTTAGCATCATCTACAGGTAGTTCAGGACCGTTTAGCAGTACACTGTTGACTCTATCTTCTAAAGGCACTGTCGGATCTTGAACCGGTGCCCAAAGTTCTAAACCTTCTACGTTATTTGGTTCAACTTGGTTGATTTGTGCTGGTGTCGCCCACACCCCTATCTCTTTGTACGGGAAAGGCAAAAGTACTTTATGGTTAGGACGTTCATAGAAGATGTAGTTATCGTAATCGGTGCGCGGTCCTCCGGGCAACCCGGTTGAAAACACGAGTGGAACTCTATCATAGATCACTCGATAGAAGAGTAAATCCTCCCGGTTGGCTAAGGCATCGACCTGGAAAGAAGCGGGCGCAGGGATGCCAGATTGAGGATTCCAAAGAGTTAAAAAGTTACTCGTGTTGGTTGTCCCACCTGTGCCATCCCAGGCAATTACTTGACCAGGATTAGGGGTATGTAAGGGATTTCCATTCCTGTCTGGATCTTCGGAATACTCCTTTCCTGGAACTTGAGGGGGAAATGGTACCTCCTTTCCACTGGGATCGACAAAGGGACCGGGGGAGTTAAATGGTCCTGCCAATACTTGGGATGGGGCCACCGTGACACCCAGTAAGAGCCAGGAAGAGAACAAGAGTTTATGAGTGATTTTCATGATTATTGCTCTAGCAGATTTCGTAGTGCTATCGCCACCCTCGCCGCTAGGTTAGGCAACACCCCAACCTAACGCCAAAGGCGGATGGCAACAGCTTACAGAATACCTATTCCCTGGGGAATCTATCTTGAGAATGATTTAAAATATGCTAAGTTGAGATATGATGTCACGATCGCATCTAGTCAGTACCATGAGTGAAATTAGCATCGGGGGAAAAGTCCGTCTGATTGCCATTCCCCCTTACCTGAAAACCGCCGATCCCATGCCTATGTTACGGCCGCCGGAGCTACTCAATATCGACGATATCGGCACGGTGATCGATCGCCGGCCGGGGGGTTATTGGGGGGTAAAATTCGATCGAGGCTCATTTCTGCTCGATAGCAAATATTTAGAAGCCATTGAAACCCGTTAAGTGCATCGCAGTCAAGACAACTTTTAACCAAGGTAAAACTATCGGTCATTGGCTGCCAGGAACTGCCTGCTTGGATAATTAAATCTCTGAAAAAAAAAATTACAGCCAGTAAATCAGTCTAGTTATATCCAAGTGATCGGTAATCCAGAATAATAATAACCTAAATTTATGGAACTATGCTCTGTTTCCCAATCTAACACCTGTTCCACACGCTGATAAATTGCCGCAGCTTCCTCACTAGAATTGCCGATACAAGTTAACCCTAATTTACCAAATTCTGACAGCGCACCCATGAGATGAAAAACTGTTCCTGTTTTACTGCTACTATCAAAATGCAAGTGATGTTTAGCAATAATATCCATTAAATCATCGGGAAGTAAACCTTTGTATTGGGGTTTATGGAGATTATCGGAGGCAATATAGTATTTTTCCTGGTGAGGTTGACTGAAAAACAATCCAGTTTTTTGATCGTATTCACCATTAGTTAAAAGCTTTAAAGTCATAAAAGGATGGGTAGTTCCTCCTTTTCGCAGATTAATTTCGATCGCCTGTAAATCCCAGACTAAAGTTTCTGGATTTTTGACAGCGACGAAATCAACTCCATAGCGTTCAATTGCTCCTTTAGCTGCCAGAATTTCCCCTATTCTTAGTCCTAATTCCTGTAATTGTAGGCGATAATTTTCATCAGCAGGAAAATGACAACCTAGATAAATTTGACCATCGGGACCACCTAAAATTTGATCGTGAGTGGAAAGAATCTTCACTTCTCCCGTGGGTGTAATATAACCTTGCACACTCGGCGATCTCTTTTCTTCTCCTTCAATAAAAGCTTCGACAATTGCGCCTAATTCAGCAATTCTGCCAGAAAAACTGTCCCAATTTTCATCCCTTGCTTGAAAACTCATTTTCTCTAATTGTTTGGCCAAGAGATTCATTTTCTCGCTTAAATCTAGGCTGTTACTATCAACAATTCCCCCTAAAGGACGTAAATCTAAAACCGCATTTCCTTCTCCCGATAACCCCTCATTTAACTTAACTACCATGCGTTTTAATTGCGGTTGACGGGACCACAAACTAGCGGCTTCGTATAACAAATCCTTGACCGTATTTACCTGTAAACTACCGTCAGGATGGGGAATATTGCCTTGACCAAAAATCTCGCGACTGCCACTTTTAGAACCCCAATACAATAAGTCTGGACTACAGGCAAATAAAGGAATATCTAATTGTAAAGACAATTCTCGCTCTAAATTAGTAGAATTAAAACAAACCATGTAGGCACGATCTCGACGCAACGCTTGCCGGATTCTTGCTACTAAGCGCGGTCTGTCCAGAATTTTTTGGGTTAAAGGTTGAAAAGAGTTATCATGAGTTGTCAGTAATAACAGACGATTATTAGCATGGGAAAAAGGAATCCCAGGCAACAATTGCAGGTAATAATCAATCACCATCCGCGAAAGTGGCTGCGCTGTTACATAGATTAAACGAGTTTTCGGGTGTCGCAACCGAATCAGAGAAAATAATAATCTTTCTTCGTAATGTAAAAAACCCGCCACTTTTTGACCGACTCTCTGATCGATACTAAAAGAAGGGATAACTAGGATATCATAATCGCATTCATCCGATTCGAGAACGTTTTCTCCCTGCCAAATCTCTTTTAATTTTTCTTGTAATTCTTGATACCGCAGCCGCTTTTCTAGCATCAAATCTCTATCTAACAGCATGGTTTGTCCCACCTCTGGGGTTGCAGATACCTGTATCTTATCGATTTTTAGAGCCTGTCGTCTCCAGTGTCTTTCTTTTCTTCATATTCCCCCAATCCCTGGGATCATTCCCATTAAAAAGGGATACAGTGGACTCTGTATCCCCTTTAATCACCTGAGATTGCCTTTAACCTAGCGGGTGGAATAAGAGATCGGGATAAAAGCGATTAAATTCGATTAAAATCCCGGCGGTGAAAGTCAGCAGCGCCATAATTAACACGGGTGCGGACGAGAGAAATTTAGTAAGTCCTTCCATCTGAGTTCTCCTAGAGAATAAAAAGTCAAGGGTTTGACACAAAAATTAACGAGGGGAAACGGTAATTTCCGAATCCTTAACGGTTAATTTACCAGAAGTGGCTTCTTGTAAAGCCGCCAACGGCCAGAGAAAACCCGTTAACATTTTGCTGAGAGCGAGGGGAACATCGATGATGATTTCCTTCATTTCGGCATCTTTGCTGTCGCGCACGGCGATTAAATAGGCCCGACCAACCCAACCGATCCAACCGGTAATGTACAGGAATAGGATGCTAGGGATAAAGAAATCGCCCATGTGATCCCAACGACCATCAACAATTAGGTGCGGATAGCCTTCGGGTCCACAGAGAGCTTGGGAGTAGGTTTGAGCGCGTTTGGCTCCCGATTCGGGGTCAGGAGTGGTGTTGCGGAAACTCTTCGCTTTTTGTAGGAAAGCGGGATTTTCGCTACAAGGGGTCAGATTGGACAAATCAGCCGACGCTGGAGCGGCAAAGGTGAACCAGAGAGATAGCACCAGGGCCAGAGCGAACAATTTTCGCATAAATTGTTTCCTTTTGTTACGAAATATGAAGTTCTTTGTTCAAAAAGCGAACAATTTGATCGTACACGGAAAAAATCTTACTCCGATGAGGGGTACGAGTAAAGTTTCTATTACAAAACTATACGCAAAGCTTCAGACCCCCGTGATATGAACCACCACTTGTCTTTGGTGACGACTCTGACGGTGTTCCCAGAGATAGATACCTTGCCAGATGCCTAAAACTAATTTACCTCTAGCGATCGGGATTTGTTCCGATGTCCGGGTTAGGACCGAGCGAATGTGAGCGGGCATATCGTCTGGCCCTTCGGTAGAGTGATAGTAGAGACTGCTATCTTCCGGGACTAACTTAGCGAAGAAATTGGCCAAATCGGTGAGAACATCGGGATCGGCATTTTCTTGGATCAGCAAAGAAGCGGAGGTGTGACAGACAAAGACACTGCACAATCCCGTCGTTATGCCCGATTCAGCCACGATCGCTTCTATGGGGGCAGTAAGACGATGGAAATTCTTGGGACTGGTGGTAATGGTCAGGGATTTTTGATATTGACGCATGGCAACCGAATCAGGGAGAAATGGGTGTAGGGGGGATTGTCCTGGATAGCAAAGGTTGTCCCGCTTGTAAGAGATCATGAAGGTTCACCACTGCACCGATAACAGCGATCGCTGGGGACTCAAAGCCGGTGGCTTCGATCTGGTCCATAATCGTGGTGAAAGTACCGATTAACTGCTGTTGCTGCGGTGTTGTTCCCCAGCGAATCAGGGCGATCGGTGTTTCTGGACTTCTGCCGGCCTTGGTTAACTCGCCGATAATATAGGGTAAATTATGCACACCCATATAAACGACAATTGTTTCCGCACCATGGGCGATCGCTGACCAGTTAACTTGAGGACGGTATTTACCCGCCATCTCGTGGCCGGTGACGAAGGTAACGGAAGAACTATAATCGCGATGGGTGAGGGGAATACCGGCGTAGGCAGGCACCGCAATTCCTGAAGTGATCCCTGGCACGATCTCGACGCTAATTCCGGCCGCAATCAGATCGAGCATTTCTTCACCCCCGCGACCGAAAACAAAGGGATCGCCTCCTTTGAGACGAACAACCACGGCATTAGTCTGGGCCTTCTCGATCAGTAAAGCGGTGATTTCCTCCTGTACCAGAGAATGACGACCGCGACGCTTACCCCCATGGATTTGTTCGGCTCTGGGGTTAATCATGGTCAGAATCGAGGGGCTAACTAGGGCATCATAGAGGACAACATCGGCATTTTCTAGGAGAACTTTCGCTTTTAAGGTCAACAAACCGGGATCTCCGGGACCCGCACCGACGAGATAGACCTTACCACAACTTTCTGATTGATTCATAGATACTGGGGAGAAAATTCTTGCTTCGATCGAATGCGCTTGATCCCTACTTTATTGTGACTGGGGCAAAATTTGGTATTTTTGACGACAGTTACTCGGCGATCATGCGCTTTCTTCATGAAGAATTATGATCTTAACATTACTTAACCCTTAATCTAGCGATCGCTCTGATCCTAAATCTTGTTTAACAGGTATGGGGGAGTGAAAAGTGGGGATAAGGAAGCGGGTTTTTAAGGTTGGATTGGGAGTTAATCATGCTATTAAAAACCGATTCAGTATAACGGCTAAGTTAGCCTGCGTTTGCGCTAATGGTGAGAACTACAATTCGTCAATTGTTACCAACCCACCTTCCGTAAACTGAATCACAAGTTCATAGCTATCTAATAAAGCAGTTCCAACCAAGGGTCGCCGTCCTGTGGCAAATACACGAGTTTCTCGCTCCTCACCATTCCAGATAATAATTGCTTTGTGAAGGGGCAGCATTACTTGGCTGTTGTCTGCTAAATTCGCACGCATATCGTACCTGAAAGGAAGATTCAGTAATGCTACTGCTTCGGGTGGTAAACAAAGCTCATCTGTAAATCCTGTATCTACTACAAACTCAATCGGAAAGTCAGCGCGATTTGGAATCCGAAATGGGATAGTGATGATCGGGTGTCCATTAGCCACAATACCCGAAATCACTTAACTACACGCGACCTGATACCCCCACCAAAAGCGGCAGCAACGTTGTAGCCAATTTTGATCCCAAAGAGCCGAGCATGGGGGTGTTTCTCGCTCAATAAGTCAGCAGCGTGTAAGCCATTTTCATCAACTTTGTAGTCACCTGTTTCAGTGTCAATGATGACCATCTTGCCAATGTTTTCTTCAACTTCTACCTCTTGACGGATTCTGCTTTCGTACAGTTTCTCTGCACGTTGAGCAACTTCTTCACGGCTTAAAAGGATAGCTTGCATATACTAACTCCCGATTGGGATTTGACTTCTGGAGACCTCTCTATAATATCTCACAGGTCTGTAGGATGGATGATCTAATGCCCATCCTGAGCTGTTCGTAATTTAAATTGCGTTAACAGAATTACCCTTGTTTTTCAACTTGCGATCCCACTTAACAATTAAACCTCCTTCATTTAAAAGTTGATGTAAAAGAGATTCTAATTCTTCAACTGATTTAAAAAGTCGATGAG
>NZ_JADBUB010000129.1:0-18367 GCF_020245865.1 Microcystis sp. M169S2 | reverse complement strand
GTGTAGGGTTTTACCGATTTTGAGGTAGTCAGTTACCTAATTTTCAGGGAAAAAGTACCTGAATTCTACCCCCGATCCCTCCAATGGTCGGCACTTTTTGAGGGAAAAAAAGTCTAAAAGCCTTATCCAACAAGGTTTTTATATTTATTCAGCAAGCCCTACTTAACGGATTGAGTATTAACCGTTGCCCCAGGGAGTTTAAGATAAAAAGTGAAAAATCAAAAATTGTCCTTTAACTGCTCCACAGTGGCTATTTCGCTAAATTTGGGATGCAGACCCTATAATTTGCCAAAACGACGATGACGACCCTGATAATCTTTTAAAGCGCGGTGAAATTGCACTCGATCGAAATCGGGCCAGAGGGTGTCGGTAACGTAGATTTCCGCGTAGGCCATTTGCCAGAGTAAAAAATTACTAATTCGCATTTCCCCACTACTGCGAATTAACAGGTCTGGGTTAGGAATCCCGGCAGTATAAAGATACTGTTCAAAGAGAGATTCATCGATCGCTTCCGGGGAGATTAAACCCTGTTGCACCTGACGAGCGATTGCCTGACAAGCTTGCACAATTTCCTCTCGGCCGCCATAATTAGTAGCCACCGTAAATTGAATACCGGAATTTTTGCTAGTTTCTGCTTGAGATTTAACAATTTCCCGTCTTAAAGACTCTGGCAAGGCTGATAAATTACCAATAAAGCGAATTTTAACATTTTCCTGCATCATTTCTTCTAATTCCCGCCGCAAAACCCGCTCGAATAGAGTCATTAAAAACTCTACTTCTTCTAGGGGACGACCCCAATTTTCCGTCGAAAAAGCATAAGCAGTTAAAGCGGGAATCCCCCAGTCACGACAACAGCGCAGCAAGTCTTTTAGTGCATCCACTCCCCGTTGATGGCCCATAATCCGCGGTAAACCACGACTTTTCGCCCAACGACCGTTCCCATCCATAATCACTGCGACGTGCTGAGGCAAACGGTTTTTATCTAAATCCGTGGGTAATTCTGGTGATAAGCTCGGTTTAACAGTCATTTTCTATCTTTGGGGGTTGCGCTGGGCGAACGGGAGAATTTTTCTAAGATTAGACGACCTTTTAAGCCAATTGTACGCCCTAAACGTCCCCAACTGGGTGCGACCACTTCCCCCTCTCCCGACGGAGAAAACTTCGCTTCGAGAAGCTCTTTTAGTTTACTACTGGTTAAAGGCCGATCCAAATTACCCCCCGACGCGAGGGAAATCGAGCCAGTTTCCTCAGAAACCACAATACATAAACAATTATCTAGCCTTTCGGTAATGCCCATGGCTGCCCGATGACGGGTGCCTAATTGCCTAGAGGTACTGCGCTCCGATAGGGGTAGAATAACACCAGCGGCCACCACTCGATCGCCCCGAATAAATACGGCTCCATCGTGCAGTAAAGTTTTAGTTTGAAAAATAGTTTGAATTAATTCCTTAGATACTTGGCCATTGAGCGTCACCCCCGGATTGACAAACACCTTGGTGTCGAGATTGCCACTGGTTTCTAATACCATCAGCGCACCGGTGCGATTTTGAGATAGATCCTTCACCGCGTCCACTAACTCATCAATGACATTATCGGTCTTGGGAGTGGGGGAACTTTTTTTAAATAATTCCCACACTTGACCTTTGCCCAATAATTCTAAAAAACGGCGGAATTCCGACTGAAAAATCACAGCAATCGCCACTGCTGCCCCCAAAATCAATTTTTCTAGGACTAACCCTAGCAAGCGCAATCCTAGGGCATCGCTAATTACCGAGGCCAGCATTAAATAGATTAGTCCTCGCACCATCCAAAAGGTACGCCGCTCGCCGATAATTAGCAGCAGCATATAGGTAAGGAGGAGAACTAACCCAAAGTCTAGGACTGACAGACCATGGCTGAGAATCCAGGACAATAACCGGCGAGGGTCTAGAAAAAAACCCGACATGGGGGGACGATAGCGATGAGGTTTATATCAAGGAGAGTCGATTGGGTAAGCGGTCTTGACGCAGCAGATCCGCCAGATTTTCCCGTTCAAGGATCAGATTAGCTTCTCCGTTTTGGACAATTACCGCCGCTGGACGGGGTAAGCGGTTGTAATTAGAAGCCATACTGTAGTTATAGGCCCCCGTGGCTAAAACCACTAAAATATCCCCCGGGTTGGTTTTCGGTAGCGCAATATCCTTAATTAGAATATCGCCAGATTCACAATGTTTTCCAGCTATTGTCACCAATTCCTGACATTCTTGACTCATTTTATTGGCGACAACGGCCCGGTAAACCGATTGATAGGTAATCGGTCGGGGATTATCGGACATTCCGCCATCGACGGCGATATAGGTGCGGATTTCGGGGATTTCTTTGCGATTACCCACTGTATAGGCCGTTACGCAAGCGGTGGCAATCAAAGAGCGTCCCGGTTCGGCAATAAGCAGGGGATAAGCGATACCTCTTTCCTGACAAGCTTTAGCCACTGCTAAGGACACTGCTTGCACCCATTCCTCGATACTTGGGGGGTCATCACTTTCCAGGTAGCGAATCCCTAAACCACCCCCGACGTTTAATTGCTCTAGGGGTAAACCTCGTTCTAAACCTAATTTAAACCAGTCTGCTAAGACAGCGGCTAGGTCTTGGTGGGGTTGACGTTCAAAAATCTGGGAACCGATGTGAGCGTGTAAACCCAGACAATTCAGCTGCGGATGATCTAAAACATAGTCAAATACCGCTTCGATTTGATGAGGGTCAAAACCAAATTTACTGTCTAAGTGACCGGTGCGAATATATTCGTGGGTGTGGCACTCGATGCCGGGGGTTAACCGCAATAGGATCGGAATAGGGGTATCAGGACGATTTTCGCCTAATTTAACCAGATTTTCTAACTCTAGCCAGTTATCAACAATAATAATGCAGTTATGCTCGATCGCATATTCTAACTCGGCGATCGATTTGTTATTACCATGAAAGTATATCGGCACATCGGTTTTATTGATCTGGTCTAAAGCGGTTAACACCGTGTGAATTTCTCCGGCCGACACCACATCGAAACCTAATCCCTCCCTAGCGACCACGGCCGATACGGCCAGGCAATTCCACGCTTTCGAGGCATAAATTACCCTAGATTCTCCGGGATAATAAGTCTGGAAACCTTGCAGGTATTGACGACAGGCAGTGCGGAGGGTGACTTCATCGACAATATACAAGGGTGAACCGAAACGTTCCACTAGGGTGGTCACATCGCAACCACCGATTTCTAGACAATCGCGGTTATTAACCTTGGCTGTCAGGGGTAACAGGGTTTGATTTGGGGATAGACAATCTTGATAGGCTAAATATTTTTGTCCGGAATTGCTGATTTTAGGTTCGGTTGATAGCATGATCGGTGTTTTTTGTCAAGAAATCGATAATTTTTGTTACAATCTCCGCGCATCCCCGATTCAGTTAAGGGAATTTTGACCGTCGGTGATCTAGATAACCAAAATAGTTCTCTCTTTCACTTTACGACAAGTTCTAACCTTTCTCTGATCAGTAAAAATCTCTAGCAAATCCTCCTAAGCTGTTGACCATCTGAATTGCTCGTTAAGACTGCAAGGGAGAAGGGAGGCTCTTCTCGACTTTGTGTGATAATTTTTGCTTATGGAATTGTGAAATGCTTATCGGGCAAAACTTTTAGGGCTATTTTGACGAAGAAACCATCAGTATAGACCTCGTTTCCACACAGAAACCAGAAGAGCCGAAGGGAGAGAAAGTTTGAGCATTTGTACTAAAAATTCCCATAGGCAGTTTAAATTTAGTACAGCTTAGGGGTTTTTATTGATCTGGGGGTTTAGTTTATCTTAGTTTCTCCTTGAGAGGACGATACAGCCAACGGGCTGCATAGTTAGCCGTTTTTACCATTATTAGATTATGTAGCCGTCTTTTTACTTCTTCTGCTTCCCCCTCATTTTTGCTCGGTTTCATTAGAGGTTATGGCTTTTTATCAACGGGGAATTGCAGGTATGGCGGCTGGGGCGATAATTAGTTTACCATTAGTGAAAATTTTGAATAGTCCTGATGATGATGAAATTATTAGAATGTGTAGTCATTTTTGCCAGTTTACTGAATGTTACCCCGGGGATGGCCAATCATTTCCCCCTACAAGTTGTTCAAGCTCCCAGTGGCTCTTCGATTCAAGGTTATTGTTTTTCGGTTGCTAATGATGATCTGGATTCTACGGCGAGGATTTATATTCAGGGAAATCAAGTCACGGGTCGGGTAGAAGCTACGATTCAGAACGAACAAGAATCTTATTATACTTCCTATAATCAAACCTTACAAGGAACAAGAAAGGGGAATCAGTTAAACTTAAATATCAGGACAACAATTGAGTTAGACACCCAAAAAACTCAAGAAATCTGGACGTTAACTTCAGATTCTTTGAATACGGGACGATTGGTTTATCAAAGACAACCTTGTTTAGTTGCTCAAATCCGGTTTGCACCCGGAACTAATAGTGCCACCGTCAATCAATCGGTTGTGCGAGGGAGTCGAAATATTTATCTCTTAAGAGCAAATCGAGGACAGAGAATGGAGCTGAAAATTACATCGTTAGAAAATAATGCCGTATTTGATGTGATTGCACCGAATGGGGAAATATTGAAAACAGAAGCTACCCAATCTAGTTTAAAATTACCTGCTACTGGAAATTATGAAATAATTGTAGGTGGAACTCGCGGCAATGCCACCTATAAATTAAATGTTAAAATTCAATAAATAGTAGTAGGGTGGGCATTGCCCAGGCTGCATCTCATTTTTGTAAATCTACCAAGTTGGGATTTTTACGGGGAAACTCTCGGCTAAAATCGGGCATTACTTCCGATTCTATCACTCAATCCCAGCCTTTGGGGGGTAGAACCCCCGAAACCCTGGAGCGCATTAGCTTTTCGGTGGGATGCTTACAGGCAGCTGCTGATACATTTGTCATCATCTAAGAGTCACTGATAATTGCTGATTGTCGGTATTCCTGCAAATGTGAGATGCACCCTGACCATTAAGATAACTGTTATTAGTAATTATGGGAAAATAAATCCCCATACCTTATTTCCTCGTGGCACAATAGAGACAAAGTATAAAAAACTTAACAATAAGGAGGGGTTCGATGGTTGCTACACCAGTCAAAACAAAACGTCTCACCCTGCAGGTGGCCGATCTCACCGCAGACACCACCGCTATTCGTTCCCTCGATTGGGATCGCGATCGCTTCGATATTGAATTCGGATTACAAAACGGTACGACTTATAACTCCTATCTGATTCGTGGGGAAAAAATCGCCCTTGTGGATACCTCTCACGAAAAATTCCGTCAACTATATTTTGATAGTCTCAACGGATTAATTAACCCCCAAGAAATCGATTATTTAATTATCAGTCATACTGAACCTGATCACAGTGGTTTAGTCAAAGATCTGCTACAACTCGCTCCCAATATTACCGTCGTTGGGTCGAAGGTAGCAATTCAGTTTTTAGAGAATTTAGTTCATCATCCCTTTCAACGTCAACTGGTCAAAAATGGCGATCAGTTAGACCTAGGCAATGGTCACATTCTCGAATTTGTTAATGCTCCTAACTTACACTGGCCCGATACTATCTTTACCTACGATCACGGTTCGGGAATTTTATTTACCTGTGATGCTTTTGGAATGCACTACTGTTCCGATGATCTTTACGATGAGCAATTAAGTGCTATTGAACCAGATTATCGCTTCTATTATGAATGTTTAATGGCTCCTAATGCTCGCTCGGTACTAGCGGCGATGAAACGGATGGAACCCCTAGGTAATATTAATCTCGTGGCTAATGGTCACGGACCAGTATTAAAACATAATGTTACTGAATTATTGACCCGTTATCGTGATTGGAGTCAAGCACAAACTAAGGCAGAAAAAACCGTCGCTGTTTTCTATATTTCCGATTATGGTTATAGTGATCGCCTCTGTCAATCGATTGCAAAAGGTATTACTAAAACTGGTTTGGCTGTGGAAACTTTAGACCTGAAATCCGCCGATCCCCAAGAGGTAAAAGAATTAGCTTCTTCTGCGGTGGGAATCGTCATCGGTACTCCCCCCGTTTCTGGTATTAATGCCCAAGAAATTACGGGTAATCTAGGCACAATTCTCGCCTCGGTTAACCCCAAACAATACCTCGGAATGTTTGAATCTAAAGGGGATGATGATGAATCAATTTTACCTCTATTTAATAAGTTTCGTGAAGTTGGTTTAACCAAAGCTTTTGATCCCATTCGTAGCGCAGAAACTCCTAACGAGAGTCTCTATCAACGCTGTGAAGAAGCGGGGACAGATATGGGACAACTATTAACCCAAGAGGTAAAAGTTAAACAAAGAAAATCCCTCGATACTGACCTCGATAAAGCCATCGGACGGATTAGCGGTGGTCTATATATTATTACCACCAAGAAAGGAGACAGAAGCGGTGCAATGGTTGCTTCTTGGGTGACGCAAGCAAGTTTTGATCCTCCCGGTTTTACCGTTGCTGTGGCCAAAGATCGGGCGATCGAGTCTTTACTGCAAGTGGGGGATCAATTCATTTTAAATATTCTGGAAGAAGGCAATTATCAAACCCTGATGAAACACTTTTTAAAACGTTTCGGACCAGGGGAAGATCGTTTTGCAGGAGTCAATACTCGCACCGCTAATAATGGTTCCCCAATTTTAGCCGATGCTCTCGCTTATTTAGAATGTGAGGTTGTTAGTCGCATGGAATGTGCTGACCACTGGATTGTTTACAATAAAGTCACCGATGGTCGCGTTTCTAAACCTGATAGTTTAACGGCTGTTCACCATCGCAAAGTCGGTAATTATTATTAGGATTTTTGCTTGATTTGACTGGTTGAGAAAATACAGATCAAGATGTTTGCTCTCAGCTTTTGAGATGGTTTAACCTCTCAACCAGTTAGTCATACTAAATCCGTTGATTATAGGCTACATATCAGGATAGGCAATAGGCAAAACAAGTAGAAGGGCATCCGAGGGGGTCAAGGAGAGAATAAGGATTTTAGCGATTGTCTTACCCCCTCAGATGCTTATAGATTGTCACAACAATATAAATTTATCTTATGGTAATACTCAAAGAAAAGGTTTTTCTCCGCGCCACTACCTTATACTAAATCTGGTTATTAAAAACTGATTATTTATTCCCCCTTTTGCATCTCCTCATAACTAGCCTGTACTCAACGGATTTAGTATTAGTCCTAATTTTTCGGTGAACGGTCAATTCTTTAATGGCATTGGCAGAATGAGTTGAGTTACACTGTTTACAGTGTAATTAAAAGTTAAAAAAATTGATGTCCCAAGTTGTTAGCACCAGACTGCCCGACCACACAGCAGAAAGACTGAAAAGGTTAGCCCGCCGATTAGGAAAAACCCCTAGCGAAACCGGCGCGATTTTAATCGAGGAATCCCTCCGAGAAAGCGAGTTCCCCTATATTGAATTTCGCCATTCTCCTTTGGGGCGGCAGCCCTACCTAAAAAACTCCAGTTTGGCTCTGTGGGAAGTAATTCAAATCGCTCAAAGCTACGGACTAGATGAAGAAAAAACGGCGGCACATTTTCATCGACCCCTGGAATGGGTACGCTCTGCCCTGCTCTATGCCGAAGCCTATCGGTCCGAAGTCCAAACTGCGATTTCCGATGCTCAAGCGATGAATGAAACGACGATAAAGCGGCTCTTACCGCAATTGGAAACAATGACGGTTTCTGCTGATTTGAGCGGGGAATAGCTAAAATGCTATCTTTTTTATTGGATGAACATATTTCTCCGACGGTTGCCGAACAAATTAGTTATAAACGTCCAGAAATCTCGATTTTTCCCCTAATAACTTGGCAAAAAGGTAGATATTTGGGCTATTCGGATGAAATCGTCTTAAAAGCGGCGGCTGAAGCCCGATTAACTCTAGTAACCTACGACCAGAACAGTATTCCCCCGCTTTTGTGGGAATGGGGAGAAGCTTGGAAAAGTCATAGCGGCGTTATTTTTATCGATTATGAGTCTATTCCCCCTAGCAATTTCGGTCTTTTGATCCGTTCGCTTTTAGCCTTGTGGGAACTGCAAGGAAAGCAGGATTGGACTAACCGACTTGTTTATTTGAAGCCAAAAGTCTAATTCTTTTGGACAGATTGCGATCTGATGTGTTATATTAGTTAAAGGTGTGGCAGAAATGACTACAATTATCCATTGCGAAAAGACCTGATTTTTGTCTACGCATGGAGACGTAGTAATGAAAATCACCAAAATCGCCGCCATTAAGGTTTCCGCGTTAGTTGTCTGTAATGTAGTCTCGGTAGTTGCACCGCACGATGCGATCGCACCTGCGCTAAACGTTCTGGTCTGGGGATCGATCGAAATCTGCATAAACAACAGAAAGCCAAAAGATGAAAAATAAGTAGGGTCTGCTGAAAAAGTACGGGCGAAGCATTCGGATAGAAAATCTACGGTTTCACCGATAGGTTATTGTCCGAATGCTTCGCCCCTACAGGACGCGGGCCGATGAAGACGCAAGGTTTTGAAGCACGATTCTCTCAAAATCTTGCACCTGTGAGAGCAAAACAGAACCCTAAAACCCTTACCTCGTCTATATTTCACATTTATTCAGCAAGCCCTAAGTAATCAATATCCCCTAGTTTAACTAAAAACTAGGGGAACGTATTTTTTATAGGGATTTGGCTAATTTTTCGAGATGATCCTCTAAAGGGATATAATCATTTTCCGTCCATTCACATAGGGTTTTCAATGCAGAAATAAATTTATCTTTAATCTCGTTTCTATAAACCTCATCTACGCTTTGATCTAGATTAATCCTTTGAGAATTGCAATAGCTAACCTTGTCTTCAAGATACTTTCTTAATTCCTCGGGATTGGTGAGATAAAGAATCATTTCTTCTTTTTTTACTCCCCGTAAATTGTGCATTAGTTGGTTACGGCGATCGAATTCATGATCTCTGTCTCTTGTGGATGACCAAATTAATAATTGCCAATAATCATTATCTACAGTTTTCGTAAATTCTTTGAGTAAAGGAAAAAGTTTATGAGAATTCTGAAATTTATGATTGTCAGCTTTATCTAATTTAAGTTGCTTAATCACTTCCTGGATTTTTGTTTCTTTTAAGTTAAGTGATAATCCTTTCTCGTTCCATTCTTTAAAACCTCCTGGTATATGTTTTTGTAAATAGAGTGAAATAGAAGCTTTTAAAAACGTTTCTTGAGCGGCAGATAATAGAATAATTGCTTGAAGATAGTTTTCTTGTTTCAAGAAATATTCGATTAAATCTAAGGTTTTACGAACTCTCTTGATCGCTTGTGTCGGCTCGAATTCATCGCCAGTATCTATGGTTTTCATATTAAAAAGATCTATGTAGCTTTCTAGCTCCTTAATTTTTTCTGAGTTATCGTATCCTACCTCTTTTAATAATGCCAATGCCGATCCCGGAAAACCATCTGTGATTAATTTTTTAGCCTTCTGTATTTGTAATTGTTTCCAATAGCTAGAACTCGGAATAATTTCGGGGCTTGTTTTAATCTCATTTTCTTCATAATATCGATTAAGTATCAAGAAATTGACGTTAGAGAAGTAACCAATACTGACAAATTGAACGGCCGAGGAAATAGCGGGGGTACTAGCTTGATGACTGATGTAAAAAACATCATCTTGCTGTATTTTTGTTAACTTTTTGGTGACAAGAGTTAACACTTGATCCCAGTGATCTAGCCCCTTATCCTTATCCTTATCCTTATCAGAAGGCTGTAAAGTGATAAAATCTGGTTTTAGCTTAAGTTTGGTCTGGAAGTACCATTCAAAAAGCGGTTTTAAGGTACAGGTATCTTGCCAGAAAGGACAGGAAGAATTTTTGATGTCCGATGTTTTAAAAAGCTTTTCTTGATCGGTTAGGATGATATAAACTCGATCGGGAAATTCTTGATCTTGAAATGCTTGAATTAAAACATCAAGCAAAGGGAATACTAAATCTGAATAACAATGTTCATGATCTTGATAAACTAATCCCAAAACTCTAGCGGCAACGGGAAAACACTTAGTATCGTTTTCTCGTTTAAGATTGGCAAAATCTTTACCTTCTCCCTGGCAATTACAGAGAGGTTTGTTGTTTTTAGCCTTCTCAAATAATCGCTCCCCTCTCGTCCAATTGGCATCGGTATTTAATTGAATATCGCTGTTTCCCGTTGTGATAATCCAAGTAGTCATGGTTTTACCCGATAAATAGGGTTTGCTGAATAAATGGGCAATATGGACGAGGTAAGGGTTTTAGGGTTCTGTTTTGCTCTCACAGGTGCAAGATTTTGATCGTCGTTCAAAACCTTGCGTCTTTATCGGCCCGCGTCCTGTAGGGGCGAAGCATTCTGGCAATAACCTATCGGTGAAACTGTAGATTTTCTATCCGAATGCTTCGCCCGTACTTTTTCAGCATACCCGATAAATATGACAAATATTACCAAATTTTTACAAAGTCCGATCGCTCGTTGAGAAAAGCGATAAAATGAGCGCTACCATCGGTTGTTTCGGGAAAGAAAGTCAATAGTTCGATCGGTGGTTTCTGTCGTTGCAGTTTACCTTCAGAATTCAAGTGATAATAAGGGTAAATTCGATGCCAAAGTCTTCCAGTTTGCGAGTCCCGTCCGATGCTTCCTTGTAAGTTCCGCAGGGTGTGGGTTCCCTCGTAAGGTTGATGGAACCATTTGATAGCTTTAATCCGATCCTCGACAATTCTTCCCCAGACTTGCACCCCACCTTGATTATCGTAAGGATACCAAGCTTCTCGCCAATCACAGTGTACAGGATTATCGGGATGAATAGTATAGCCTTGTTTAGCGGCGTAATTCTGGAATAGTGTCCGAAGGCGATCGATAAATCGTGATAGATCTTGTTGTAAATCGGTGATAGGAAGATAAAGAGATTCTGAAGAGTCTATAAATTTCCAATGACACCCGATCATCGGTTTATTGCCTTTTTCTAAATAGG
This sequence comes from Microcystis sp. M169S2, assembly GCF_020245865.1. Taxonomy (NCBI): domain Bacteria; kingdom Bacillati; phylum Cyanobacteriota; class Cyanophyceae; order Chroococcales; family Microcystaceae; genus Microcystis; species Microcystis sp. M169S2. The sequence continues at coordinate 7,348 of NZ_JADBUB010000129.1, read as the reverse complement.
GACGGAAAAACTGCCAGTGATCCGCTCTTCGCCATGATTTGCCGAATCCCCCGAGTAAAAGAGCAAATTGCACTATTGCCTTGGCTAATTCCGCGAGTTCTTGCCGCTTTTCTGGGGAAGTGCGACGATTCATACAGGAAATTTGTAAAGCTCCCCGTTTGAGATTGTATAGAGGCATAATTTGCTCGCTTTTACCCGGGGGAGTGTAGGGATGCTCGCCAAATTTTAAATCATCATCATGGTGGGTGAAGCTGATGCCGAGTTGTCCCAGAGTAGCGGCTCCGTCGATACCCCCCCAGAGGATTTGAGTTAGGTGTTTAGCGGTCTTTTCATCGGTCATTCCTCCTAGTAAACGTAGGGTATGACCTCGAAGGGCTGCTTTAAACATATTGGGACGGAATTCGGAGGTTTTGTCGAGTAATGTAGCGGTGATTCCCTGTCCTGTGAGATGAACTTGTAAGAGGGTTTCTGGTGAGGGTACATCTTTAAAGCGACCGTATCCGGCGCTAACTCTGGAACCGAGTCCATTGCCGATCGCTTTCTCCCAAATTTGCCAGATCGTTCGCCATTCTTGTTCGTCGAGGGGAATGGTACTGGAAATCCCGAAGTTGAGAGTTACCTCGTGAAAAGATAATAGTACATTAGCGTTAGTTTTTCCGTCTTGAATAACTTGTTTTTCCTGCTGGGGATGAGCGATATCGACTAAGTTTCGAGTCCAGTTATTATCCGTAGGATAGCCTCCTAGAAAGCGCAGAATACCTGGTTCGGAACCCTGATCGCCTTGGGAGGGTTTGCCGCAATATCTGAAAGCTTGTTCGGTAGTACAGGCACAGGCACGACGGAAAGCCCCTTTCATCGATGATCCGGGGTAGTAGGGATAGCCCCGCGCACCGATAGCCGGTCGGATAATGCCATCATCTTGACCTCCATTGGTGACGAGTCGCCAAGTCATAGTATAGGGTCGCGTCTTGGCTTCTTCGCTAAATTGCGGTGGTTCGGGGGAGTTATTTCTGTTGACGGGAGATAAATTTCGTCTCCATTGGTTACTGTTATCGGGTTGTGGGGATTTACCCCCACTATCGTCAGTGGAATGATAAAGTTTAGTCCATTGATCGACCCAATCGTAGGCTTGCGCTTTTTGTTTATTTTCTTGTCTATGTAGTTGACATCTTCCCTCGATCTGTGCTTGATAGAGGAGGGGTACATCTGACCAGTCCGGCATTTTATTCTTCCTCCTCGATGTTCGGATTTTGGGGATTAGAGCTAGGTTTTTTGTATCGTTGCGTCCACCAGACTAAGCTATCACAAAGTTGGGTGAGGACGTAGAGAGCGATTCTCTGATCTTCTAGGGGAAAAGTTTCTTGATTCCAGAACTCTCTGGCGATCGCTTGGATAGCTTTGGTTTGAGCTTCCGGTTTATCTTGAGGATTAATCTTGCCACGGGGAACCCGTAATCCCGCATCTTCTAAGATATCGACGAATTTCTGCCAGACATCTCGCCAGTATCGTCCTTTTTGTCGATCAGTAGCGTCATTTTTGTCGATCAATCTCAGGTGTTCACCCCAAAAACGTTCTAAACCGTAGGCGACGGTGGTTCTCATTTTGTGGGATTCATTCAACACTTTCTCGCTGTCTCGGTATTTTAAGACCAATTCCTGGGCAGCCCGATCGAGGTTATAAGGATTCCATGTCATTTCGCGTCTCCTAAGTAGCTGGTTATAATTAAATTAAAAATGGATTTTAGGTTCGATCCCCCCTGCCCCCCTTGATAAGGGGGGTGCCGATCCCCCCTGCCCCCCTTGATAAGGGGGGTGCCGATAGGCGGGGGGATCCCCCTTGATAAGGGGGGCATCTGATAATTTTTAACGCCTACCTACTTAACAGTTTCCGGTTAAACTTTCGATAAGTTTTTCAAGGTCATCATGCAGTGGCCGAAGCCGACCGATTCGAGTCCCCCTAGATAAATATCCCCCGTTTTATCTTGTTCCAGTGGTTTCCAGTTGTCCCAAACGTTATCATCGATCGGTTTAAGGGCAAGGGGAAAAGCGAGGACTGTTCCTTCTGGTATTGCCTCGACATTAAAAAACGCTTTATTAGCCGCCACTTTCCGATCTTCTTCTAACTGCACGCGACTCTGACGATAGAGGGCCATATCGTGGATCATACCCATATCATTGTCATCGACCACCACGGCGGGCAGGTTTTTGAGGGGAAACCAGGGTGTTAGATCCCGATTTGGGTAACTCACCGTGATAAACCCCAAGTTGAAGAAAAGTACGGGGTCAGAGTTGTTTTTGGAACGGGTTTTTAGAGTTTGCGAGCCGGTGTACTCGGGGGGGATGTCTGCCTTGACGTCGGCAATGCGTTGGTAGCGTCGCAGTAAACTCGGACAACTAACCCAAACGATCGGTTGTCCGGGGCAGAAAACTGGCAGCCAGACGATCGAGGCGTGTTCTGGTTTGATAATCGATTCATAATCGTAGTTTTCCTGTCGGTTTTTTTCCGCACCGCGGCCGTACCAGCGTTCCACTTCTTGTAATGCGCTCGTTTTGGCCTGTTCCGGGGGTTGCCCTTGCTTCTTGTATTGGCTTGTTAAACGGGCTAACATATCGGAGCGGAGACGACCGCGTAGGGAACTACTGGGGATTATGCCCGTTTGGGTGAACTGATCGCGAAAGATCAGGTTAAGGTTGCCGCTTTCTTCCCCGGCGGCGGCTCCCAGATGGAGTGGGGCAAGGGTTTCAATGATGCCGTAGGCTTTTAGATACATTCAATTCAATCCTTTTATTGTGAGCGGTAGAGATAGTCCACAGCCGATATGTTTGAGGGGAAACCCCTCTCTAGGAAACCAGTCTTCCGGCCAGTCCCACCACGATCGCCCGATCGGTTCTTCCAGCACATACACGCTTCCCGAAGGAACGGAATACCTACCCCGTCCCAAGCGTCCACCTAAACCGTAACGGTAGGGGATGGGTTTGTCGGTGAGCAGCAGTTGAACTGAGGGGAAATCGGGTTGTTCAGGAATTCGGGAGGAAAATCGTTTCGATCCCCAGATGGCCGGAGTAATCGTCGCAAAGGCCTGTTCGATTGGCTGTCTCAGCAATTCATAGATGGCCCAATCGGGTTTAATCTCAACGCTCTCGATCTCGACTAGATGATTTTCTCCGCCGAATTTATACCATCCCGGATCGAGGGGATGGGTGGCTAGATAGATCAAACAGGTTCCCTCCTTCATCTGCACGGCGTATTCTAAAAACAGACCGTCCTTCTCGACGGTACAGCGTCGATCGATCTCTAGCTTGGGATGTAGGATCGGGGTAAATTCCCACGGTGAGAGTTCCGCAAATCCGTTGTCGGCGATGTATTGCGCCGATTCTGTCCAATCTTCACTAGAAATCCAGGAAAATTCGGGTTCTATTGAGTCATTATCGCAATCTCGGTCCCAGACGACTTGTCGATCGGGTGCAGCTATGATTCGCCATTCGTCGGATTTGTCGGTGGCGATTATTTTCGTGCGGGGAATCGGGATATAGACGTTACGAAGACTATCGGTTTTGGCCCAGAAGGGGCCAGCGATGAAGAGGTTGTCTCTTAATTCCCGATGGCTATACTGATGGGTCGTTTTATTGGCGCTGAAAAATAGTCCGGATAGGGTGGCGGCATCGGGGGGAAATTTAGAGCCAGAACGTCCGACAAGGTTTTCTGGGGAGAGGAACGCGCCGGAACTGCCGTACATCATGCCGAGGGGTTTAATGATGATGAGATGGGAAAACATAAGTAGGGTCTGCTGAAAAAGGTTTTCCTGGGGGCAGGGTGTGGGGTGTGGGGTGTAGGGTGTGGGGTGTGGGGTGTGGGGTTTTAGGGATTTTCATCTGGTCAATTACCTAATTTTCAGGGAAAAAGTTCAGGGATTTTACCCCCGATCACTCCAATGGTTGGCACTTTTTGAGGGAAAAAAAGTCTAAAAGGTTTACCCAACAAGGTTTTTAGATTTATTCAGCAAACCCTAAGTAGTCGTGCAAAATTAATTTCTTGGTTAGGATAGGCAATAGGCAATAGATTCGGATTTAGGATTATTTTTTGATCGTTTCCCCGATCGAGAGATGCCAACCGATCGCGATCAGTTCGTCTATCCAGCGAATGATCGCCCTAGCGTAGTCCTTCGATAGCGCGCCCTCTGGGAGGGAGACGATCTGATCATCTTCTTCTTCTAAAATTTTTTTATAGCCGCTAAAGTATAGATCGAAAAACTGTAGGAGTGTGGAGAGGTTATCGAGGATTTTCGAGTCTGCGCCATCGGAATGGCTTCTAGGGTTATCGAGATAGCCCAGACCGAAAGCGTGACGGGCTTTTAGTCGGGCAAAGTCGCTATAGATATGACCCCAGTTTTTCCCGCCGTCCCGATCTCGATAGTGGTTTAGCGTGTTCAAGTATTTCCATCTGGTTGTCCATTGAACATATTGCCCGTTGTTAAATAAAACGCGGATGGTGAGGCGATCGCGTCCTAGTTTTTTCGAGCGCTGTTCTGCTTCCCGACAGTGCTGTAAAACGTCTCTCTGGGGAATGCTGTGGGCTGCCCAAACGAAGCCGAGACTTAGAGTCACCCGTTGATTGATTTCTTCAGTTTTTCCAGTTTTCCACTGTTGATCGAGGGTTTGTAGCCAGTGAAAAACTCGATCGATCTCGATCGAGTCGAGTTGTGGATCGGGAAATTGGCTATTATAAACGATGCCCAAAAAATCATCTCCTCCCGCGTAAATTATTCTACCGAGTTCGGTCTGGTTAAAGTCCCTCTGAAATTTTTGTCCCCACTGACGCATAATCTTGCTGAAATCTCGGATTTTTTGGTCTGAGCCGAGGTTTTTCAGGTAATCGCCCACTTTATCGCCATCTCCCATGAACCAGCCCGTTTTTTGTCCCACTGAGGCGGGGTTATCTTGCGGTCTCCTGATCAGATCTCGAAATCCTCGCTGGCGAAGTTCTTCGGGAAGTTTAACTCCTAGAGAGCGGGCGATATGTGGGAGAGTGATCAACCGTTTGGTTAATTCGGGAATATTCAATCTTTCGTTTCCATCGATGTATTTGCCTTCCGGTTGTCTATCTTTGGGTTGACCGTCAGGATCGTTAACTCCATCGAGTAGGAAGGCTAATCTTCGGTAGAATAGGGCGATATGTCGGTCTTCTTCGCTCCAGTCAAGCGTTTTCATATCTTGGTTTTCCCGATCCATCCCGTACCAAGCGATCGCGTCAGTCCCGGACAGACTAGAGCTTTCCCCGACCCAATTCACCCCTTGCCAATTGCGGGCGAGTTTACGATTTTCTAGATCGACCATGGCGGACTCTAGATTGTCCCCCATGCCCCAGAAAAATTCCCAGGTGCGTTTTTCCCACTTTTTCCAGCTTTTTTGCCAATTCCATTCTGAGGATCGATAGTAAGGCGCGAGGGCGTTTTCGACCCATTTTCTACAGGTTGCGAGAATATTTTTCCAACGATTTAAAAAGGCTCGTTGCAGTTCCGCAATGATTTCCTCGGAGGAGGAGGACTGTATTTCGCTATCGATTTTCAGGAGAACACGGTTGGGCATTCCCTGTTGGGAGTTACGGTTGGGCATTCCCTGTTGGGAGTTTAGGAGTCCGGGGCTAATTAGGTGGTACTGCTCGGGCCGGTGGGTGACGATTGTACTGGTCAGATCCGAGAGAATCTGAGAGGCTCCGTACAGGTCCCTCAATTTGCGGGATTTTTCAATAAAGCTTTGGACGGGGGAGAAGGTGATGGCTATATATTTGGACATAAAGCTAAGTAGTCGTGCAAAATTAATTTCCTAGTGAAGATAGGCAAGAGGCAAGAGGCAAGAGGCAAGAGGCAAGAGGCAAGAGGCAAGAGGCAAGAGGCAAGAGGCAAGAGGCAAGGGGTGGTTAGATATGTGTAATTAATTTTGCTTAGGTAGCTATAGAAAACTCGATTGTTTAAGAGGTATATTCAACAGCCTTGAAAAGACCTAGAAAAGACTTATCTCTGGCTAAAAAAATAGGATTGTTAGATTAATTGGCTCTTTTGTACTTTTATATCTATCACTAAATTTCTAATTATTGTGTTAATTTTAAATAATTTTTCTTAAACAATCTTTATTTTTATTGATTTTTATTAATTAAGTATCGTTTCTATTCAGACGCTTAATTAATTGGAATTAAAAAAATTGTAGGGTTAATTCATGAATTAACCCTACACATTATTTCCATTCATACGCTTCACGAATTGGAAGCAAGTTCCTATATAGGAAAACAGATGAAGACCTTTTTAAGGGTTTCCATTCATACGCTTCACGAATTGGAAGCAAGTACAGCAAACATTTTGATTTTGCCGTTAAGAAGCGGTTTCCATTCATACGCTTCACGAATTGGAAGCAAGAATTATCTACCCCCTCCTAATAGGGGCCCTTTGTGTTTCCATTCATACGCTTCACGAATTGGAAGCAAGCGCGTCGAAATCGACTTGGATTCCAACGATACCGAACCGTTTCCATTCATACGCTTCACGAATTGGAAGCAAGTTGGCGATGTCCCCTCAAGAGGCGGAAGCCGCGTTAGCGAAGTGTTTCCATTCATACGCTTCACGAATTGGAAGCAAGATTGAAGATGCTTGGCTTGAGTGGCAAGAAGCTAATTATTGGTTTCCATTCATACGCTTCACGAATTGGAAGCAAGGCTTAAGAAGATGAGTGCCCTCGGGTGGCTTATCGTCGGTGGTGGTTTCCATTCATACGCTTCACGAATTGGAAGCAAGTCTCCCTCTTGCTAATAGGCAGTAAAGTCCCTGCCTTCATGTTTCCATTCATACGCTTCACGAATTGGAAGCAAGAGAGTGGCTACTAAGCAATTTTTCAGTCTGGGGTTACGGCCACGTTTCCATTCATACGCTTCACGAATTGGAAGCAAGGACCGACCGCAAAGGAGGTTGGCTGTGGTTGTTTGATAAGTTTCCATTCATACGCTTCACGAATTGGAAGCAAGGCTACGAGATAGCAGGAGAATACATTGCTTGAGACTGCATTGTTTCCATTCATACGCTTCACGAATTGGAAGCAAGTCGAATATTGTGGCCAGAATGGAGTGAGTCTATCGATGGTATGTCAGTTTCCATTCATACGCTTCACGAATTGGAAGCAAGGGGGGAAGATACAACTCCAACCAGCACCATCCGAAGTTGGTTTCCATTCATACGCTTCACGAATTGGAAGCAAGACTAGCTTTGCAAAGCTAGGCTGTACAAGGATTGTACAACGATTTTTCGTGGGATATTGAAAAGCATAGACATTATTAATAATAATTGTCAATAGTCACCTCGGTC
>NZ_JADBUB010000128.1:0-67331 GCF_020245865.1 Microcystis sp. M169S2 | reverse complement strand
TAATAATAATTCCTAGTAAGCTCGCTCCTATCCCTAATTCTTTCGTTAGCTTTTTGCCTAGAATCGCTAGATCTATTTCTAGCGAGAGAAGCCAGAAGCCTTTGTTGGCAAGTTTTCTAGCTCGCTTGTCCCCCTGTCAGCATAACAAGTCACTACATACAAGGGGCTTAAACCCTGTGTTGGCAAAACTTGTCGATACCTCAGTAAGGTGAAAAGTGCTATATGTTATGATTTTCAGAGTAAGCCTGAGATGATAAAACACCATGAAAAATCGCATCTTTACTGTTATTTTGTACAAAGAAGATAATATGTACATTGCTGAATGTCCAGAAGTTGGCACAGTAGATCAAGGAGAAACAATTGAGCAGGCGATTGCTGGATTGAAAGAAGCCACACGGCTTTACCTAGAGGAATTTACCTTACCAGAAACATCCCCTAGATTTGTGACCAGTATTGAGGTTAGTTATGCCTAAGCTGCCACGAATCTCTAGTGGGGAGGCAATTAGATCTCTTGAACGCTTAGGCTTCGAGCAAGTTCGTCAAACAGGTAGCCATGTTGTGATGAAGAAAGAAACCGAAGAGGGCAAAATTGGTTGTGTTGTCCCTTTACATCAGGAATTGAAGGTTGGTACATTAAGTGGAATTCTGAAACAAGCCCAAGTCACAGTTGAAGAGTTCATTGAAAATCTGTAGAGTCTGACAAATCACTGCACTCGACGTGATACCAAAAATATTTAGTCCCCCCAGAGAACTCCCATTGAGCCACATACCACACTTTTCTTTTTTTGTCAAATTTTATGTTAAGAAAGATGTAACTAATGGATAGGGGGACTGTCAAAGATTAACCGTCTTCGTATTCGGGGATTCTCTCTTTTTTCTTCTCGGTGATATTGACGCGGGGGGGATTGTAATCCGGTTCCACGTCATCATCCCACATATCATCCTCGGCCTTATCCTCGTAATCGTCGTACTGAGGACGAGAAAAGCTTTCGGTGCGTTCTGAGCGCGCTTCTCCCCAGTTATCTTCTTCTTCCTCGTATTCTTCCTCATAATAACGAGCTTCGGCCCGTTTTTGCGGTGGGGGATTGGCCCGCAGGGGTTCTTTTTCCCATTCGTCTTCACTCCAACGTTCTTCAACGGGTTTAGCGGCCTCAACGGGGGTGCGGAGGGGAATACCCGTACCTAACTGATTTTCTGGACGAGCAGCGGGAGTATAATAAGCTTCTTCCTCTTCTCTTTCCCAGGGGGGACGACCAATACCCAAACGTTCCAAAACTCCCACACTAACCTGCGTGAGACGTTCTTCGGCCCCTTCAAAGACGATTAAGCGATTCGGACCGCTGCTAACCACTTCTTCGATAGAAATTTCGTAGGTACTGATCAATTGTTCGGGGATCAGAGGCAATCCCAGGGAAGCAATGACAATGGAATGTAATTGACCACTAAGGGGATCAAATTGATAATCGCGGACTTTGCCTAAAGGTTCGCCGGTTTCTGTGATCACGTCACTACCGATTAAGGGAGTATAAGCATCGATATCGACGGATTCCAAGACGTTATCATCTTCAACGAGAACCACGTCTCCCGTCTGACTGATGCTCGATAAATACATATATTGAGGCATTCCCGACAGGGAGAGGATATTATCGCGGAGTCCCAGGGCAACCACTTCTCGTTGATCGATATCTACAAGAATATCTTTAACAACGCCGAGTTTTTTGCCTGTATTGCGAGTGATAACCTGTGTATTTAAAAATTCTGAACGTAAGCGACTATTCTCTGTGATCATTTTTTCCTATGGGTAGGCGTTAGGGCGTGGGAATACGAATTATTGTAGGCTTAATATATAGGGCGAAATCGAGTGTTAATTTACCGATATTAGCTTAGATCTTAAAGTTCCCTGAGATTAACACTTTTTTTAGCCTTGTTTGGGCGATAGTTTCGGGTGATAGATAAGGTTAAACCTATTTTAGCTAATTCTTTACATTTTTTTAGTGACAACAAAGCAGGAGCTAGAGAGAAACTCCCTTGACTCCTGCTGTCTAGATTCTGATTACATAGTTAAAGACTGCACCTCAGTTTCGATCAGTTTAGCCAAGTCTTGCAGGAAGGAGGCCGCATCGGCCCCGTAGATGACTCGGTGGTCACTGGTGAGATTAACCGTCATCTGTTTTTGCACTCCGAATAAACCATCTTTATTGACGACGATTTGGGGACGGGAAGCACCCACGGCTAGGATCGCGCCTTGGTTGGGGGGTAAGATAGCCGTAAAGCGATCGACTCCGAACATTCCCAGATTAGAAATGGTAAAAGTACCGCTATTGTACTCTTCCGGTTGCAGTTGTTTACTGCGGGCGCGATCGACTAAATCTTTCCAACTGCGGGAGAGGGAATAGATATCCATCTGGTTAGCAGAGCGCAAAACCGGCGTAATTAAGCCCCCATCGGGCATAGCTACGGCGACAGCGACGTTAATCGCCCCGTGGTATTGAATTCCTGCGTCGCTATAGCAGGCATTAACGATCGGATGTTTAGCGAGGGTGTTGGCTACCGCTTTTGCTAACAGGGCCGTCATGGTGACACCCTTGGATTTTAGCTGTTGATAGAGTTGATCCAGTGGGTCGGTGGTGATAGTGTAGCCCACTTGGAAGGTGGGAACCTGTAGGCTAACCGACATATTCTGAGCGACGGCTTTTTGTAGAGTGGTGAGGGGAACAGTCCGACCGACGACTGGGGCGCTGGCCGGAATCGGGGCTTTAGGAGCCGCTACAGGCACGCTGACGGGTTGCGGGGGAGTAATGACGGGAGCGGGGGCGGTGCTGACTTTTCCTGTCGCTTTTTCTACGTCTTCGGCGGTAATTCGTCCGTGGGGACCGCTACCCACTAGGGTTTTCAGATCCACCTTTAATTCTTTAGCCAGTTTTTTGGCCCTGGGAGAGGCGACTAAACGGCCATTATCTTTAACGGCGGCGACGGGGATCGAAACGGGAGGCGGAGCGATTTCTGGGGTCTCTACGGGCTTGCTAGGGGCAGCTGTGGCGGTTTTTCCCTGAGCTTTGGCCAGTTCAATTTCCTCTTCAGTTTCGGCAATATAGGCGATCGCTTCCCCCACGGGTGCTTCCTGGCCAGCTTCGACTAAAATTACAGCGAGATAGCCATCATAAAACGATTCCACGTCCATGTCGGCTTTGTCGGATTCGACCACTAACACCGTTTCCCCTTTGCTGACTTTTTCCCCGGGGGACTTCACCCAAGAAACTATTTTTCCTTCGGTCATGGTGGAACTGAGCGCGGGCATGAAGATATCTCGAATCATGGTGGAGTGCTTCTATCTCTAATGTTTTGAGCCATAGCGCATTTTACCACAGTTGATGGGGTGTGGGGTGTGGGGAAGTGGGAAGTGGGGTGTGGGGTGTGGGGTGTGGGGTGTGGGGTGTGGGGTGTGGGGTGTGGGGTGTGGGGTGTGGGGTGTGGGGAAGTGGGAAGAATAAATAAAATAATCTACTGAATCCTGACTCCTGACTTCTAACTTCTGACTTCTAACTTCTGACTCCTGCCTCCTGACTCCTGACTCCTGAATCTCGAATACTGATAACTGGTGACAGAGGGAAAAAGAGAAGGGAAAACGGCCCCTTCTCTGCCGTATCTAGACAAAAATTGTTCTAGTTGCCAATATAGACCGGTTGTGCTTGCAGAGATTCGACTAAACCGCGCACGGCTGCCACCATAGCCACCTCATTATCCAATTGATTGATCGCCGAACCAACACCGATACCGGCCGCTCCAGCAGCGATCGCCATAGGAGCGGTAACGCTGGATAAACCGGAAGCGCAGAGGACGGGAACCTTAACCGCATGGGAAATAGCGTGGGCTGCCGCTAAAGTCGGGGCAGCTTTTTCAATCAGTCCCAAAATACCGGCGTGACGGGGTTGACTGCTAGTGCCGCCTTCGGTTTGAATAATATCGGCACCCTGACTAACTAAAGCTTCCGCTAGTCTCACCTGTTCATCGAGGGGCAGCAGATGGGGAACTGTCACAGACAGGGTAATTTCGGGCAGTAAGTCGCGAGTTTGACGGGTTAGGGCTAAAACTTCCGCCGCTTCAAAAATGCGTCCTTGGGCATAAAAACTATCGAAATTACCGATCTCAATTAAATCGGCTCCCGCGTCCACTGCCATCACCAATAATTCTGGCTCGACGGCCGATACACATACGGGTAAATTTGTCAAGGCTTTTACCGCCCGAATTAGGTCAGCATTAGCGGCAATATCGACAAAAGTTGCTCCTCCGGCTGTAGCGGCTTTAACTACTGAGAGAACCTGCGGGCGATCGAAATTATTTAACCCACTAATCACTTTCAGGGCATGACGACGGGCGAAGGCTTGCTGTAAGGCAAAATTGATCATTAATCTACACCTATCTGGAATTCTCAAAAAACATTTTCCCACCTTCTCGCTAGTAAGAGGGTGGGATTTGAGAATTCTTAGGGAAATTTTCTTTAATTTAGGTTTTGATTCTCTTGGTTTTTGCGCTTGAGGTTTTGCAGTTGTTGTAGCAGTACCTCGATTTCCGCTTCTAGATGCAGGTATTTCACCTGTTGGTCAGCTTGGTAGGTGGTGCGAATCTGTTTCATGGCGGAGGATTCCTTAGTTAGTACAGTTGTCATAGCGGTATCTATAGAGTGCTGATTATGTTCAATTGTTTCAATTTGTATATAGTACCTTAACAATGTCTTAAAGAAAACCTTTTTATGGTAGTTTCTCAACTGGCACAGGATGAAAGAGGGGAAAAATTCTTGCAACCAAGGGGATCAGAGTGCGATATACTCAGTCGCGAACGATATTGGCAAGCATGACCATGGTAGCGGTAGCAATTTTAGCAGCGGGTAAGGGAACCAGAATGAAGTCCAGCCTTCCGAAAGTTTTACATCCCCTCGGCAGTCGCTCGCTAGTGGAACGGGTGCTTAATGTCAGCGAATCCTTACATCCCCGGCGAAAACTGGTAATTATCGGTTATCAAGGGCAACAGGTGCGAAATACTCTACAGCATCTTGAGGATATCGAATTTGTCGAACAAAAGGAACAGTTAGGCACCGGCCATGCTATTAAGCAGTTAATCCCCCATTTAGAGGACTTTCAAGGGGATTTGTTGGTCTTAAATGGCGATGTTCCCCTGTTGCGTCCCGAAACCTTGCAAAATCTTCTCCAGATTCATCAAGACCATGGTAACGCCGCCACCCTATTAACTGCTAACCTTCCTAATCCTAAAGGTTACGGTCGGGTTTTTTGTGATGGCAATAATCTCGTTAAGCAGATTGTGGAAGAAAGAGACTGTAACGATGGCCAAAGACAAAACCACCGGGTTAATGGGGGTATATACTGCTTTAATTGGTCAAAATTAGCGGCGATACTGCCTAATTTAAAGCCCAATAACGATCAGGGTGAGTATTATCTCACGGATGTGGTCGATTTTCTCGATCCCGTCATGGCTGTGGATGTGGAGGATTGTTTAGAAATTAGCGGCATTAATGATCGCAAACAATTGGCCGCCGCCTATGATATCCTGCAAACTAGAGTCAAAGATGATTGGATGGCCGCCGGAGTCACCATAATTGACCCCGATAGTGTCACCATTGAGGATACTGTCACCCTCAGTCCCGATGTGATTATCGAACCCCAAACCCATCTGCGCGGTGAGACGATCATCGCTTCTGGTTGTCGTATAGGTCCGGGGAGTTTAATCGAAAATAGTCGCATAGGCAGCGATGTGACGGTCTTATTTTCGGTTATTTCTGATAGTCAGGTGGATTCTGGTTGTCGCATCGGTCCCTATGCTCATTTGCGCGGAGAAGCGAAAATTGGTGCTAATTGTCGAGTCGGTAATTTTGTTGAAATTAAAAAAAGTGACATCGGCAATAAAACCAATATTGCCCATTTATCCTATCTGGGAGATGCCACTTTAGGGGAAAAAGTGAACGTTGGTGCGGGAACAATTACTGCTAATTACGATGGTGTGAAAAAACATCAAACTCTGATCGGCAGTGGCACAAAAACTGGGGCAAATAGTGTTTTAGTCGCCCCTCTAGAATTAGGAAAAAATGTCACCGTGGCTGCCGGTTCAACTATCACTAAAAATGTCTCCGATAATGCTTTAGTTATTGCTCGCCAAAGTCAGCGTGTGATCGAAAATTGGGCAGATCAGTTTCAGTAGGTTATAGCAGTTATCAGTTATCAGTTATCAGTTATCAGACGTGAGTTTTCAGTTTACTGTTTACTGTTCACTGATGCTGATTAAGGCGTTAAATTTGCGCGATGAAGCATGAAATGCTATAAAAATCTCAGTCCTCCCTATAGAAAAGAGTAGAAACTTTATGGCACGCACCGAGTCCACAATGTTAGATTTGGGGACAAAAGCTCCCAGTTTTGCCTTACCCGATGTGGTTTCGGGTGAAACTATTTCTCTGGACAGCTTTGCGGCTAAAACCGCTCTGTTAGTCATCTTCCTCTGTGAACATTGTCCCTTTGTTAAACACATTCAAGAAGAACTTACCCGTCTAGGTCGCGATTATGCTAACACCAATCTGGGTATCCTAGCCATTAGTTCTAATGACGTGGAGAAATATCCCGATGATTCGCCCGAAAATTTGAAAAAAATGGCGATAACTCTTGACTTTAAATTCAATTTATGCTATGACGAAAGCCAAGAAGTGGCGAAAGCTTACACGGCAGCCTGTACTCCCGATTTTTTCCTCTTTGATAGTCAGCGCATTCTAGTGTATCGCGGTCAATTGGATGATAGTCGTCCTAGTAATGGCGTACCGGTGACAGGCAAAGATCTCCGGGCCGCTATTGACAAGGTTTTAACCGGTCAACCGGTGCCGACGGACCAAAAACCGAGTTTAGGCTGTAATATCAAATGGAAACTGGGTAATGAGCCACCCTATTATGGTTAATTAACGAAGGGTGTAGGGTGTAGGGTATAGGGTGTGGGGAGAATAAATAAAATAATCTCCTAACTCCTATCTCCTGAAGACCGACTCCTAACCCCACCAACAAGCTTTTTGCCGCAAACCCTACTTATGAGACTATTTCAAGAGGGTAACCGATTGCTGTGCTAATAGGGCAGTACCATAGGCTGCTTGATCCTGTTGAGATAAAAGCACAGGAACCCCTAAATGACGCTGACGAATTATTCTCCAAGTCGAATTTTTTGCCCCACCACCGGCACTATAAACTCGCTCTAATTTATTGGCTCCCAATTCCTGTAAACGCTGATAACCTAAAGCTTCAATGCGGGCAATACTTTCTAGTAAACCATGCAAAAATTCTAGAGGATTATCGGGGCGAGGAGTCAGTTTTGCGGGTAAAAAAGGATCATTAATGGGAAAACGCTCGCCCGCTTTTAGGAGGGGATAATAATCTAAATTACTTTCTTTTTCTCCATCTATTGCTAAACTATATTTTATCAATTCTTGATTAGAAAAAAACTTCTTTAACACTGCTCCCCCCGTATTAGATGCCCCACCAGTTAACCACAAATTTCCTAAACGATGACTATAGATGCCATAGTTACTATCATCAACTTTCTGGCTACTTAATAACTTTAAGACTAAAGTTGAACCTAAAGATGTCACTGCATCCCCTAAACAATTAGCACCACTGGCTAAAAATGCCGCTATGCTGTCGGTGGTTCCCGTATAAATTAAACAATCTTTCGGGATAGCAAAACGAGTCACTAAATCTGGTTTAATAGTATCGATCGCTGTACCCGGGGCAAAAATTTGCGGTAATAAATTAAACATCGGTAAATTCTCTAACCAATCGGGATAACAGAGATTTTCGAGATCATAACCTAACTTTAAGGCATTGTGATAATCACTAATTCCCAGTTTACCGTGCAGCAGAAATGCTAACCAGTCCGCTTGCGAGAGAAAATAACGCGCTTGGGAAAAAATTTCTTGCTGACTCCACCAAAGTAATTTGGCTAAACTGGAGGTGGCACTAATTACGGGATGGTGAGGGGGTGCAATGCCTTTAATTGCTTCTAAAAACCCAATTCCTCGCCCGTCATTGTATAATATCGCCTCAGAAAGAGGATTACCCCAATTATCACATAATAACACCGTCGAGGAAGTACCATTAATCGCGATCGATTTAAGTTCTGAACGCACCGAATCCCCTAGATTATCCAATAAATAAAATAGGGCCTTTTGCCAATCCTGAAAATTGGCATTAGTGAAAGGATAATGAACCTCAGCGACAATATTTTTGCTAGAATCAATAGCAATCGCTCGCGCTCCCGATGTGCCAAAATCAATACCTAAAGATAAACCCATAGATGTCTTCACAACCCCCTCATTCTGGCTACCATTGGGATGGTATCACTCCCCGATTTTTTGAAGGTTGGTACTTCCGAGTCATGATTCCGCAATTAGCCGACGGATTTGCCTTTATGTATTCTATTCAAGATCCAAGGGGCGGTCAAGTCAATAGCGGCGGAGCAGTGCAAATTTTAGCCATAGAATCTAATTATCTTTGTCGCACTTTTCCCAATACGGATAAATTTTGGGCAAGTCGTCAGCAATTAGCCATTATCCATTGGGGAAAAACTAACTTAAAAATCCGTCCCCGTCTGCTTTCCCCGTCAGATTTTTTTGAGTCTATTCAAGAAGGTTATCAAGCAACAGCAAACCAGCAGCAAGGACGAATTTATGATCCCGTCACTGGAGAAATCTGTCAATGGGATTATCACGTTGAAACTAGGTACAGTTGGGGAGATAAAAAGCGTCCACCCCAAGCAACAGCAGGAATATTATCTTATTTACCGATTTTTGACCCAGGTTGGCAGATTTTAACTGCTCATGGTTTAGCAACGGGAATAATTACCTATCGGGGAAAAAATTATCAATTTGAGAATGTACCTTTTTATAGCGAGAAAAATTGGGGCTATTCTTTCCCCGAAAAGTGGTTTTGGATTAATTGTAATGCTTTCCCTGAAAATCCCGATTTAACCTTAACCGCAGTGGGTTCTACCCGGAAAGTTATTAACTGGACGGAATCGGTGGGAATTATCGGTATTCACTGGCAAAATCGCTTTTATAAGTTTGATATCTGGAATTCTCAACTAACTTGGACAGTGCAACCCTGGGGATACTGGGAAATGAGGGCAACTAACGAGAATTATACCATTGTCTTAATCGGGATCAGTGATCATCCTCCCGATCGCGTGCGTGTACCCACGGAAAAAGGTCTCTGTTTTGCTTGTCAAGATACCCTCAAAGGTAAATTATCGATAAAATTGGCTGATAGTCGTGGTAAAACCCTTATAAATGCCTCTAGTCGTCTAGCTGGCCTCGAAATTGGCGGTATTTGGCCATCAGCTTGGATTAAACAGTGATTTAAATCACCATGGCGACGGGAGAATGTGGAACGAACCACAGAGACACAAAGGACACAAAGATCGATCACTACTATATAAGTCAAACTTATCACACAAAGAATAAGAGAGCCGGGGAACTTGTCACCACACCAGCAATTAGATATTTAATTATAACCACTTACTTAATAAAGATGATAATTGTTTACTTGTCTAACATTTTATCTAATCTTTCCTGAATCAATAAAGCCATAGAAGAACGTAGAAAAAATAAACCAAATAACCCCGCTAAACTGAAGGGAATAATAGCTAGTTTACTATAGTTGGTGTCTAATAAAAATATGGCTGAGATAATGCTAAATCCCAATAAACAGACATTAATTAATACTTTAATTCCCAGATAAATTCTTTTCAAAAGTCGTTCATTTTCTCGTGACTTAACTTGAAAAACTAAATTTCCTCGCTCGATTTTTTCCTCTAATTGACGGATCATTCTTTCGTTTTTATTACCTTTTTGCCATTGTTGTTTAAGAAAAGTGCGAGCTTGATTAGCTAGGGTAAGCATGGTGTTGGTAGTTCCTCCTGATACCGCTAGACTTTTCACAAAAGGTTGACTAGCTGCTAATAAATTATACTGGGGATCTAAAGAGCGGGCAATCCCATCCAAAGTGGTGACAGATTTAATAATAAAAGTCATTTGGGGAGGTAAGCGAAAAGGTTGCTGTTTAAACATTAAATACACTTGATCGCTAATTTGTTCAAAGACCCTCACATCTACCGGTTTATCGCGAAATTCATCTAAGAGAAACTGGACGATATTTCGCACGGGTTGCAGATCTCTAACGGGTTCAATTAAACCCATATACACTAGAGTTTTTAAGACTGTTTCCGTATCCTTTCTCAAGACAGCGAAAAAGGTTTCGATCATTTGATCTTTAGCGACGGATTTTACCTCGAACATCGTGCCAAAATCGTAGAAAATTAACTCCCCTTCCTGACTAACTGCCATATTACCAGGATGAGGATCCGATTGGAAAAAACCATCCTGTAATAGTTGTTTGAGATAGGAACAGATTCCCAGTTGAATAATCCCATCTACGTTAATACCATTAGCTAGTAAAGTCTCTCGATCATCCACTTTAATCCCCGGCACATACTCCAAAGTTAATACCTTGCGGGTGGTATATTGCCAGTAAACTAAAGGGACTTTTACTTGAGGATAATTCTTAAAATTTTCCCGAAAGCGATCAGCATTTTTGCCCTCATGGATATAATCGATTTCTTGAAAGAGTAGCTCAAAGAATTCTTGATAGATAGCTTCTAAATTATATTTTTTTACCACGGGTAAAATATTTAACCAACGGGTGAGACGATGCAACAATTCAAAATCGAGATTAAATAGTCCTTCTAGATTCGGTCTTTGTACCTTAATAACGACTTCTTCCCCACTTAATAACCGCGCTCGATGTACTTGTCCTAAACTGGCACAAGCGAGGGGAGACACGGTAAAACTTGCAAATAAATTATCTAGGGGTTGTCCTAATTCTGTTTCAATAACTCGGATCGCTTCTTGACTATTAAATTCGGGAACTCGATCCTGTAATTGGGTTAATTGTTCGATATATTCGAGCGGAATTAAATCTGCTCGCGTCGATAAAGATTGTCCAATTTTAATAAAAGTTGGTCCCAAATTCATGAGGCGATCAACTAACCATTTCGCTCTCCTTTGCCGTTTTTTGCCCCCATTAGCCCCCGTTAAACGATCCCAGAGCAAAAAAGTCAAAAACTGCGTTGTAAAGCTAAATATCTCCAATTGACGAACAATCGGCGATCGCAAGCTTTGCTGCCAATGTAAAGACTTCGAGGAATCAAAGGGAGTAAGCATCAGTTATCAGTTATCAGTTATCAGTTATCAGCAAAACCGATCTACAGCGTTTCTCGTCAAGGTGAAGTATAAATTAAACCTTGCCGAAGCAAGGATTCCAGTCGCAAAAATGTGCTTCATCTATCTGAGAAATGCTGTCAATTATCCCCTTCCCGTTTGCGAATTCGCTGGTAAAAATCCCGATTTTCAGCTTTTAATCTCTGCGACCAGGTAAACCGAGATCTACCGCTAGACGATGACTGCAAGCAAAACCAGAAAAGGCCACCGCGTTTAATCCTTGACCGGGGAAGGTACTATCTCCCACACAATAAAGATTAGGAATAGCTGTGCGATTAAAGGGCATTCCTAATAAACCTAACAGTTTTCTTCGAGGTATTGGGCCATAACTGCCATCGATTCTATTCAAAAAGCGGCGATGGGTGCGGGCCGTGCCAATTTCGATATAATCTAATCCTGTATCTAGTTTGGGAAAGAGTTTTTTCAGGCGCTCGATGAGACGATGAGCAGCGGCCTCTTTTTTCTGTTGATATTCTTGGGGGGGCAGTTTTTGCCATTGATCAATCCAGCTAGGGGTGAAAGTATGAATGATATGATGGTCCGGGGGTGCGAGGGAGGGATCGAGTAAGGTAGGAATAGAAACAAAGATAGTTCCCTGTTCTGCTTCCATATTTTCCCAATCTTCTAGTAAAATATGGTGACATTCGCTTCCTGATGGCAATACATCGGCCTTAACTCCCAGATGCAAACTCAGGAAACTGGGGGATTTTTGATAGCGTTTTTGCCATTTTTTTTCGCTACCCGGGAGAGATTCCGGGGGGAGCAGTTTCTCGAAGGTATCCCAACGGGTGGCATTAGAAACAATCTTTTTCGCGTAATATTCCTTACCATTGGTCAATTTTACCCCGATCGCCCGTCCTGCATCTAAAATAATCTTATTCACTCTCGCTTGATACTGGATTTCACCACCAGCTTTTTCCAATCCCTCGACTAACTTGAGAGCAATCTGTCCCACTCCCCCCCGGGGGTAGTTAATTCCCCCGTAATGGCGATCGCTAAAGACCATCCCCGCATTAATCATCGGAGTGCGATCGGCGGGTACTACCGACCAACAATAACACTCCATATCGATAAATTTCAATAATTTCGGGTCTTTAATATATTTTCTGGCCACATCTCCCGCATTTTGGGGTAAATACTTGACCAATCCCAAACAGGATAAAGGATGCTGGAAAAAAACCCTAGTCAGATAGCGGGGTTCTTCCAGCGATAGTAAATCCATACTATTGAGGCAATTAAACACCTGCCAGCATTCATCGTAAAAGCGCTGGATACCGGCTTTTTCTGCGGGAAAATGGCTAATTAATTCCTGTAAAAATTGTTCGTAGTCGCGATGAACTTTTAAGTCTAATCCGTCCGGGAGATGATAATGGATCTGGACGGGATCAGCAATGGTTTCGATACTCATATCCACCGCTGCCAAAGCTTTGGTTAGGAGGTTAGTCGTCCCCTTTTTGCCAAAACCAAAAATCATCGAAGCACCCACATCAAAACGATAACCCTCTCGTTCAAAATAACCCGCGCTGCCCCCCGGGATCAGATAACTCTCTAGAACTAAGACTTTTGCTCCTTTTGCCACTAATTGCGTCGCTGTCACCAATCCCCCGATTCCCGACCCAATCACGATCGCATCGTACTGATTACTCATAACTTGACTCGATAAATTGTTGTATCAATTATTGATTGTAACCCTTGACTAGCGGTCATTTATCGGCTAGTTTTCGGGAGCAAAAATTTTTTGGGGAGAGATGAAAAGTTGCTAAAAGGAAAAAATTCTGGACAAATCTGGCAACTTGACATAATTGGGTTTGGGTGATATCATCTCCGGAAAGACAGGTAGCGCTACTGTTATAAAAAATATTGGCTCTTCTTGTTTCTGTGTGGAAGGGAGAAGAATAGGGGGAATTTTCCAGAAATATATTCTTCAAAGCCCTGCCTAGCAAGACTACTACAAATAATAAGCACTGATTATCACAGAAAGTCGAGAGGAGCTAAGTAAATTTACCTTAAGATTAATTAATCAATTGGATAATGTATAGAAAACTGGCCAACAAAATCCTTAAATTAGCTAATTCCCTATCTAGGTCATCGAAGCGATCTCTTTTAATTGTCACCGATTGCCTGATTTTTTGTCTAAGCATCTATCTGGCCTTCTCTCTCAGATTTAATCTGAGCCTCGAATATCAGCAAATTAGACCTTTTTTAGGGGAAATATTGGGCTTAATCGCCATTAAAACTCTAGTTTTCTATCTCAAAGGTATTTACAGTCCCGTAGTACGTTATACAGGATTAGAGTTTCTTTCCTCCGTACTGCAAGCGGTTCTCTATAGTTCAGGGGTTTTAATCAGTCTGGCCTACTTTCAAAGGGATGCCTTTTTGCCACGTTCAGTCCTGATTATCGACGCATTGTTAACCCTAGTATTGGTTATCGGGGTGAGATTGTTGATTCGTTCTGTCTTTCACCGTCTCAATATTTACGTCAGTAGTCTGGATAGGGAACCGACAATCGTTATCTATGGTGCGGGGATTGTGGGTTGTCAATTAGCACGTTCCCTGCAAAATGACCCCCACTATCGTTTATTAGCTTTTGTTGATGATAATCCCGATTTGCAGCAGCGAGTGGTCCAAGGCATTAGGGTTTACCCCCCCTCTCAATTGGCACTACTGCACCAAAAAAGGGCCTTTGACTGGGTTGTTCTCGCTATTCCGAACCTAGACAAGGCCAGAAAGCGGCAAATCATCGAAAGTCTAGAAACTTTACCCATCGACATTAAAACCGTCCCTCCCCTCTCAAAAATTTTATCGGGAGAAGCGACCATCAATCAGATTCGCAGTGTCGATGTCTCGGAATTATTAGGACGGGAAGAAATTCTACCCCATCCCGAACTTTTGGGAAAAAATGTCACCGGTAAAGCGGTGTTAGTCACTGGGGGTGGCGGTTCCATCGGTTCGGAATTATGCCGACAAATCGCCTTCCTCAAGCCAAAATGCCTGGTAATCTACGAATTAAACGAGTTTTCTCTCTACAAAATCGATCTTGATTTAAGCGAAAATTATAGCGATTTACGCAAGTATGCCTATCTAGGCAATGTTCTCGACCGCAATCATCTAGACCGAGTCATCCAACAACACCAGATTGAGACAATTTATCACACGGCCGCCTATAAGCACGTTCCCCTTGTGGAAGCCAATCCTAGTCAGGGGGTTTACACTAATGTTTGGGGCAGTTTAAATGTCGCTCAGACCGCGATCGAGAATTCGGTTAGTAATTTAGTTCTCATTTCCACTGATAAGGCCGTCAGACCGACTAACATTATGGGGGCCAGCAAACGCTGTGCTGAGTTAGTCGTGCAAGCTTTGGCCGCTTTACCCGACAGTTCCACCTGTTGCGCTATCGTCCGCTTTGGCAATGTTCTTGATAGTAGCGGTTCCGTGGTGCCGCGTTTCCGAGAACAAATCGCCCAACGTAAGAATATTACCCTCACCCATCGCGATATTATTCGCTATTTTATGTCTATTCCAGAGGCGGTGCGTTTGGTTATACAAGCAGGAGCCATGGCTAAGGGGGGTGAGGTATTCCTGTTAGATATGGGTGAACCAGTAAAAATTTACGATTTGGCCCTACAGATGATTCGTTTAAGTGGCTTAGAATTAGGGCAAGATATCGATATTGAAATCACAGGATTAAGACCGGGGGAAAAACTCTACGAAGAATTATTAATCGATACAGATAAAGCTCGTCCCACCGCTCACCCAAAGATTTTTTGCGCTCATGAACACTTTCTTGCTTGGGAAAAATTGCAAATCAAATTAGAACAACTGCTTAATTATATTCAAGTTAATGACCGTCAAGGCCTAGTTAAGTCCCTACAAGATTTAGTTCCTGAATACCGGCCTCCGCAGCAAATAGCCAGTAGTTTGTCAAGTAAAAAGTAAAAAAGAGGAGTTTTACCTCTCCTCTTGTTGCCAAAATTTATTAATCTAATTGAACCGAATGCTCTTGTTTTAATTGCTTTTGGATGTTTTTTACCGTCCGCTCAATTTTATTGATTCCGCGAGAAGAAGGGCGATTTACTCTATCAGCTACAGGAGAAGTTTGTTGAATAGCAATGCTTAAATAAAGAGGAAAAGCGAGGGTAAAGGCTAAAAAAAGACGTTGTAACATGATCCACTCCCACAAAAGTTTTTCAGCGATTATTTTAGCCAGCTGAAACTTTCACCAGAATAACGACTAACTAGGAAAATTTCAGCTAGTTTGTGACAGTCTGGCAATTGGTGGGGGAATCCTAAAGAATTAGCGCTGAAACCCTCAACCCTAGACCGAGAGTCTGATACATTGATCTAAGAATATGATCGATCGCTCTATCTATGCACAAAATTCCAGTTACTGTGATCACGGGTTTTCTGGGTGCGGGAAAAACTACCCTCATCCGTCATCTACTGCAAAATAATCAAGGCCGACGGGTGGCCGTTATGGTCAATGAATTCGGAGAAGTGGGAATTGATGGTGATTTATTGAAAAGTTGTCAGACCTGCGACGACAACCCCAACGATAATATTGTGGAATTGACCAACGGTTGTCTGTGCTGCACAGTACAGGAAGAATTTCTCCCCACCATGCAGAAATTGCTGGAGCGACGGCAACAGTTGGATTGTATGCTGATTGAAACTTCGGGATTAGCTTTACCTAAACCTCTGGTTCAAGCTTTTCGCTGGCCGGAAATCCGCAACGGTGCCACGGTGGACGGAGTAATCACGGTGGTGGATGGTTTTGCCGTCGCTAGGGGTCGTCTGGTGGCGGATTTGGAGGCTTTAACGGCACAAAGGCAAGCAGACCCCAATTTAGAACACGAAACGCCTATTGAGGAGTTATTTGAGGATCAGTTAGCCTGCGCTGACCTGGTACTCTTAACTAAAACCGATTTAATCAGCGAAATTGAATTAGAAAAAATTATTAATTGGCTGAAAACACAATTGCGATCAACGGTCAAAATAGTTACTTGTGCCGATGGACAAATTAGCCCCGATGTGCTATTGGGATTTAATGCCGCCGTCGAGGATGATTTAGCTAGTCGTCCTAGTCATCATGATCACGAGGAAGAACACGATCACGATGAGGAGATCAATTCCGTGCAGTTTTGCCTCGATTCTCCTGTAGATGCCCGAATTTTGACCCAACGGCTCAAAGAATTGGTGGCCCAAGAAGAAATCTATCGGGTCAAGGGATTTGTTAACGTGGCCAATAAACCGATGCGTATGGTGTTACAGGGAGTCGGCGATCGCTTTGATTCTTTCTTCGATCGACCCTGGCAATCCACGGAAACGCGGCAAACTCGCTTGGTCTTTATCGGCCGCTCCCTCGATAGTCAGAGAATCGAGCAGGCCTTAACTAGGGTTTGCTGAATAAATGTGAAATGTGGGCAAGGTAAGAGTTTTGTGGCTTTTCTCGCGAAACAGGTGCAAGATTTTGAGAGAATCGTCGTTCAAAACCTTGCGTCTTCATCGGCCCGCGTCCTGTAGGGGCGAAGCATTCGGGCAATAACCTATCGGTGAAACTGGAGATTTTCTAACCGAATGCTTCGCCCGTACTTTTTGCCGCAAACCCTAACTAGGGTTTGCTGAAGAAGTTTTTCCTAGGGACAGGGTGTGGGGTAGGGAGATTATTTTTATTTATTCTCCCTTCTCCCCTTCTACAATAATTACTCGCAGCCAGAAATACGTTGGGCTTTATCATACTTTGTGCTTTTTGTCAAAAAAACTTTTTTTTTGCAATAAAACTACACAAAAAAAAGATCATCGTTATGGGTGAAATTGACTGATTTGACCGTCTTAATTAGGAACACTTTCTAGGTGTGGCAAGGGTTTCAACTATTGCTGCCCAAAAAAGCACAGAATAATCCATTATGAAATTCAGTAAAATCGCTGTAACCATTGTAACATCGTTGTTAAATAAAAATCTTTCTCAATTAATTTTTAAGAATTTGTAAATATTGCGGAATGTTAATTTAAATATTCTCAAGTTTTTGCACTCAATCAATAAATTTTACTTATCTTTGTCCAACATCGGGTTAGAAGTCAGTATTCTCCGAGTCGGGAGACAGTATTTAGGAGATAGGAGAGAGGTTTTAGGTGTTGGGGTTTTGGTGGTGATTCGGTAAGCTGTTCGTAATTTAAATTGCTTGTTGAGACGAGGCAAGAGGCAGAAGGCTTCGGCCGTGAGCTCAGCGTTCGACTGAGCGTTCGACTGAGCGTTCGACTGAGCTCACGCCGAACGTCCGAGGTCCGAACGGCAAAAGGCAAAGGGGAATAAATAATCAGTTTTTAATAACCAGATTTAGTATGATATTTGAGTAAGCCAGACAGGAGCCAGAAAAAGATATTTATCAGAAAAGTCATGATCAAGCTAGAGGTTTAAAGACTGATCGGGTTCCAATTATTTTTATTAATAAATATTTTACACAATTCATACTGGGTAAGTAAGAGGGCTGCGGCACTACTACCGAATCATTACCGATTGTTTAGCGGATCTTACCTTGAGATTCACATTGAAAACCTTGATCGCGCCAAGCTTGTAAATCAACGGAATTTAAGGCAATGACTTGCCAACAGGGGGGATAGATTAATTGTCCGACAAAAGCCCAAATTATACTTCTAGTCACATCTAACCCAGTTTTTAGCTTTGATTCGTGATTACCCGGAATACCAATTTCTCTGACTGCATCGATTTCTACTGCTATACCGTGGGATTGCAAGTGAATTTCTGCTAACCATTGAGCGCGAGGTAAATGAGTAGGAGAGGTGACAACTTTTACTTTATGTACTCCCCATTGTTTTAAAATTGGCACAGCAAAGAAAAAATTGCCGAAGGTAGAATCGGCACACTTTTCTAACCAGACGTTAGTTTTTGGTGCTTTTGCCTGTTCAAATAGTAATAAAATACAGGGGTCTTTCGAGCCTTGGGAAATTAAAATCGGTATATCGGGGTATTGCTGGGCTAGATTGGCTACATAAATTTCCCGACGAATGCTGCCCCCCAAAACTAAAATGGCATCAACGGGTTTTTGTTGATTAATTGGCAAGCGGACGGCTAAATTAATCGCTAAATTAAGGATAATAAACCCAAAAACTGCGACCAGAGTTAGTTTTAACCATCTTTGCCAATTTCGGTGTTTAGTAGCAACATTTTTCGGTTTTTTCGCCATTGTTTAGAGACGATGTAACAATTGTGCTTTGATAATTTTTTCTGTGGGGTTGAGTTTGACTAATTGTGAACCTGTCCCGTCTTTACCCGTGACTGCCACAGTTTCCACCTCTAAGGGTAGTTTTCGATTCTGATTGGTACTTAATAACACTATACTCCCCTCCCAGGCCGCTACCATGGCCGCTAAACTATCCTGTTTGTTAACGAATTGTAAAGCGGGTGAACCAAGATCGCCTAATTGTGATAAGCGTAAATTCTCGATCGCCAGTCTTTTCGCGTAACCCAATCCCGAAATCAGGAGCAGATTTTCCCGATGGGGGAGAGAAACACAGCCGGCTAGATGTTCCCCGTAGCGCAATCGCAAAATTGCTAAACCCTGAGCGGATTTACTCATCATTGGCAATAATTCCTCGCGCACGGGATAACGCAACACCCGACCGCTACTGGTGGCGATCGCTAAGTCCAGGCCCTCATGAGTAAAAATAGCAGCATATAGGCGATCGTCTTCTTTCAATTTCATCAGGGACAAACCACGACTACCAACCCCCTCTAATTCATCGATGGGAAGCCGCTTTATTCGCCCCTGTTGACTCAGTAAAAGCAATTCTTGATTTTTTTGAGGTTCCGTCAAGAAAAATTGATTTAACACGGCTTCTGAATCTTTTTGGGCGGTTTTGGTCAGCAGACTGGAGATTAACACTGGTTGATTCGCTTGCGGGGGGACTTCCCGGGTAGCAATCGGGTAAGCTTTAGCATTATCGAGGATAACTAGGAAATTTTCCCGTTTTTCGATCGCCTGTTGATAGATAATTAAACCCCGGTCCGGCGCTCGCTCTTCTGGTGTCGTCCAACTAATTTTATCTTCGGCATCAAGCAATAAAATCGCATTTTCTGGGGGTTCTTGGGGTGTAAATAGGCTTAAACTCGGTGTATTCTCACTCTCAGACTTTTTCTTAACTTTATTCTCCTGTTTTTTAACTTCTGACTTCAAAGAGGGTGTGGGGTGTGGGGTGTGGGGTGTGGGGTGTGGGGTGTGGGGTGTGGGGTGTGGGGTGTGGGGTGTGGGGTGTGGGGTGTGGGGTGTAGGTAAGGAAACCTCTTTCGTCTGTGGGGGTGAAAATTTTTTCATCGGGACTGTCTCCTGTTTTTTAACAACAGAATCCTGTTTCTTCCCTGCTGTCTCCTGTCTCCTGTCTCCTGTCTCCTGTCTCCTGTCTCCTGTCTCCTGTTTTTTTACCACAGAATCCAGTTTCTTCCCTTCTGTCTCCTGTCTCCTGTCCCCCGACTTGCCGGTGCGAATTTTTGTCCGTCTGCTATCGGCGAATTTTTTCTTTAAAGAGCGCAATTCTTTTTTCAGAGACTTGAGAAACTCCTGACGGTTATGGAGGAGAGTTTCCAACTGTTGAATTTTTGTTTGTAATTCCGTCGCTTCCGTCTCTAACTTTTGTCTTTCCAAACCGGTTAGACGACGTAGGGGCATAGCCAAGATAGAATCAGCTTGAGCGTCACTAATGCCCAATTCTGCCTGAAAACGATACTTAGCCGTCGTCCCATCGGGAGCATTTTTGAGAATATCCACCACTCGATCGATATTCTGCAAAGCTAATAATAAACCCTCCACTAGGTGTAAGCGATCGCTGGCCTGTTGCAACTCGTCGCCATACTGACGAGTGAGAGTCGTTTCTCGAAAGCGCAAGAATTCCTGTAAAACTTGTTTTAAAGACAACTGCCGGGGTTGATTATCGACTAAAGCGAGGATAATTGCCCCAAAATTAGTCTGTAGGGCCGTTTGTTGGTATAAAGCCGCCAAAACCTGCTGCGGTTGACTTTCCCGTTTTAATTCAATCACCACCCGAATGCCTTCGCGATTGCTTTCATCGCGGATATCGGCAATTCCCTCCAATTTCCCTAAATTAACTAATTCGGCGATTTTTTCGATCCATGCCGCCTTATTCACCTGAAAAGGCAACTCAGTAACCACAATTGCCGTCCTTTCCCTTCGGCGCTTGCCCTCAATGATAATTGTTTCAGTTTTCGCCACTCCGCGCACGGGAATAATCCCCCTACCGGTGCGATAAGCCTCGCGAATGCCGGTATCATCTAAAATCTCGCCTCCCGTGGGAAAATCGGGCCCGGGGATAATTTCTACTAACTTTTCCTCGCTTAAATCGGGATTATCAATCAAAGCGATTAAACCTTCCACCACTTCCCCTAAATTATGGGGAGGGATATTAGTCGCCATTCCCACCGCAATACCCGAACAACCATTAAGAATCAGTATCGGTAACTGAGCGGGTAAAACAACGGGTTCCTGTTGAGAATTATCAAAATTACTGCTAAAATTAACGATAGCTTCGCTAATTCCCCCTAAAACCGCCTGATCGCCGATGCCGGCCAAACGGGTTTCTGTGTAACGCATGGCCGCCGGGGGGTCGTTATCGATCGAACCAAAGTTACCATGGCCCGATAAAAGTGGGTAACGACTGGAAAAATCCTGTACCATACGAACCAGTGCCTCGTACACTGACTGATCGCCGTGGGGATGATATTTACCCAACACATCCCCCACCACCCGCGCACATTTACGAAAAGGGCGATCGGGAGTTAAACCCAGTTCGTGCATAGCGTATAATATGCGACGATGTACTGGTTTTAGTCCATCGCGTACATCCGGCAAGGCTCGCCCCACGATCACACTCATGGCATATTCTAGATAGGAGCGTTCCATCTCTTGGTGTAAAGCCGTGGGTATAATTTGACCACTAGCTAAGAAATCCAGTTGTTTGGCCATGAGTCTCTCGTTTTTAATCTGTCTAGCTGTGAATCATAAGGCATTTTGCCCTTTTTAACCTTGTTTATCCCTGAGCATCCCTATGACGACTGTTTTGATTGTAGAAGACGACCCGATTAATTTTCGCGTTTTTGCCAAAATTTTGACCAAACGAGGTGGTCTAGAGGTTAAAGGGACCGAAGACGTGGAAGAAGTGCTTCGTGTTGCTCGGGATAAGGAAGCGGACGTGATCTTAATGGATGTCTCCCTCTCCCATAGTGTCTATGAAGGGAAAGCGGTAGATGGCATTAAAATCAGCCAAATTCTCAAAGCTAACCCCGAAACTGCCGATTTACCCGTTATTCTCGTCACCGCTCACGCTATGGAGGGCGATCGAGAGAATTTTCTCAAGCAGAGCGGGGCCGATGGTTATATTTCTAAACCAGTGGTTGATCACCAAGCTTTTGTTGATCAAATTTTGGCGATCGTTGATCGGGAGTCGGTGTAAGCTTTGAGTCTTCTTTTGTTAGTATATCAGTATTTATCTAGACCAGCTGCTTTGAGTTTACCGCTCAACAGCTATCTACTTAGGGTTTGCTGAAAAAGTTTGTTGGTGGGGTGTGGGGTGTGGAACGAACCACAAAGACACAAAGGACACAAAGATTGATCGCTTCTATAATTAAGTTAAACCTATCACACAAAGAATAAGAGAGTCCTTTTCCCCCGATTACTCCAAGGGCCGGCACTTTTTGATCTCAAAAAAGCCTAAAGATATTATCCAACGAGGTTTTTAGATTTATTCAGCAACCCCTACTTAATCCTCCACTCTGCCATAGATGGCGTAGGGTCGATCGAGCGACCAGGCCCACATCTGATCCCCTAGGGAAAAATGCCACCATTCCCCCTTATGTCGGCTAAATCCCGCCTCCTCCATCACTTTAGCCAATAAAACTCGTTTTTGATGATAACTCTGTTCTTGTGGGCTTTTTGCGGCGATATAATAATCGGGATGCGATCGCTCACTGATCTCATCGATTTCTCCCCCCATGTCGATGGCTTGTCCCTTCTCGTCCACCAGGGTAATATCGATCGCCGCTCCGGTACTATGGGGAGGCGGGGTGGCGGCATTATCGCTGGGAACCGCCCAAATAGTGTAAACTTCTGTTAAAATCGCTTGACTTTCTGCTTCTGATAGTTCCTCTTTGGCTAATCCTTTTGTGTCGAGGAGAGTCTGAAAAGTATAATCGACCATAAATTGTTGCACTTCCACCGGTCGATAGGCATCAAAAATCAGAATTTGCCAACCAGGTTGATAGACTTGCAGACGGTTTTGAGCGTCAATCAAAGCATTTAACACCCCTTGTCGCAAAAAATAGGGAGATTTACCCCGATAATTAGCTCCTAATTTCTCGTAAGCGTGGGGAGAAGGGATAACAAACTTATCTGCGGGTATAGGTACTAGGGGTTCCCCACATTCACGAATAGGAATTTTTTGGTAGGGTTTCATCGCGTCATCGGGAAATGGTAATTTTATTGGTAGTCCACTCGATCGCCAGTTTACATAGGGTTTGCGGCAAAAAGTTTTTCGTGGGGGTAGGGTGTGGGGTGTGGGGTGTGGGGTGTGGGGTTTTACCCATTTTCAGGTGGTCAATTACCTAATTTTCAGGGAAAAAGTCCAGGGATTTTCCCCCCAATCACTCTAAGGGTCGGCACTTTTTGAGGGAAAAAAGTCTAAAAACCTTATCCAACAAGGTTGTTAGATTTATTCAGCAAACCCTACATAAACCCGTTATTCCTCCTCCTCATCGGTTGTAGGGAATTTCATACTGGCCCAAGTTAACTGTTTTTGCGGGTCTTTTTCCGGTTCACTAAAACTCTCTTTGAGTTGTTCTTTCACCTGAGCAATATTGCCACTTTGAGCGGCATTCTTTAGATCATAGACATAACGAGCATTTTCGATCGCTTCCTCTTTACTACGAGAACTAGACTCAAAGCATTTTTCTAGGTCTTTGTAAATACCCTTGCGAGAGATTTTGAGAAAATATTGACGTTCCGTATCGATAAGTTTAGCCAATAATTCTAGGTGCATGGAATCCTCGGCACAGATATCCGCGAGGATATCCCATTCTTCACTCCCCAAAAGATTATTATCCGCTCCAGGTCGCGGGTCTTGAAAAGTTTCTCCAGTCACTTGTTTATAAATCTTCGGTAATTGGTCATCAAATTCGTGCTTTTCTTCCCTCCAAATCCGGCGAATTTCGCTGAGTTCCTCCGTGGTGATTAGGGTAATATCTTTCATATCCTCTGGGGCATTAGTACGCACGCTCTCCTGAGCTTCTAATACCCTTCTCAGCCAATATTCCCGCCATTTTTTAGTATAGGGTCCCGGTATGGGTTCGATCGATACTTCTCCATTTAAGTTTCTTTCAAATAATTGTACTTTCCCAAAGATACGGCGAAAATCCCTTTTTGGTCGGTCATCTTCTATATCTAATTCGTTGCGAAGGTCTAAAAGTGGTTGTAACCATTCTTTTTCTTCGTCATTCTGTATCATTGCCTCCATGGATTTATCTTTATTTACCAATGTACACACCCAACAACCTAATCGCGAATCTCCACAGCTAGGAGTGGAGGTATCTACCACTAGGGGACATTCATTATCCGCAGTCGCTCCTCGATACATTGCTAATAATTCTTTGTTATCTCCTCCCCAGGGATTTTCCCACTGCATTAAGTACATCCATACTTCATCGTTGCGCCAGTCCTCAATAGGAGTATAGACAAGAGAATTAATCAAACTTGGTCGAGGACTCAGACGATCTCTCAATCTACCTTTTTCGTGTTTCGCCATGACATTGGCTCTCTTTTGGCTCTCAGCTTTACGCATTCCTAACACTAAAATAACTTCTCCACTTTCACGAACTACTTGTCGAATGAATTGATTAGCTGGATTAATTTTTAGTCGTTCAGTACACCATCTAAATCTTATTCTCGGTGCTGGATATCCTTTGCCAATCAAACAAACCCAATACCTTGCTAAAACTTCTGGATGTAATATATGAGCTTCTATTGGCATTTTTTGTTGTTCTGCCGCAGTTCTCAGTTGACTAATTGATTTATTTACCCATGCAGTGACTATCGGATTTTCTACCAAAGTATCTGTCGTTATGACGTAAACTTTTTTTTGTCTTTTTTCTTCTGGCAAACTAGCGATCGCATTCCAAACCAATTGTAAAACTGCTGTGCTATCTTTTCCCCAAGATACACCTATGATCCAGGGAATACTGTCTAGACAATATAACTCTTGTATTTCTTGAGTAATACTTTTGATATCTTCTACGAACTCCTCTATAGCACGATTAGGAAAAATAGAAGTTGTTTTTTCAAGCATAATGTTATCAACAAAAAGATAAACTAATTTCTAAAAATATTCTGACGATGCCATTGGATAGCTTCAGGTTTCGGATAGTGGTCTTCTAGAGTGGGTAATAAAATATTCATACCATGAAAGTCTTTAATTGCTTTAGCATTAGGAGAAATTTCTTGAAAGTCTTTACTAATCATAATTTTGTATTGATCGTCAATAGTAAATAGTCCTTGATCGAATGCCCAATGATGATTTTTACAAAGAGATAAACCATTGTTTATCTGGTTATCATAGAATCTGGCAAAAGGTTTGATATGTGCGCCATCGACAATACTTTGTGTCAAGGAGTGGTTTACTTTAAGACCGCAAAAAGAGCATTGATAATCGTATAAATGGACGACTGATTTACGAAATAACGCATCTCTAACTATAGACTTTCTGAAATAATATTTTGTCTGTGTTTCTCCTTCATCTAAAACGCTACGATCTAGTTCAGTGTCATCATCTTGTTGTAAGACTTGATTAATTTCTAAAATATCTTCTAATTGCTTTTGACTAGAATAAAACCAAGCTTCTATTAGAGTATCAATTAGCTGTCGTCTAGCTTCCGGTTCCTGTAAAAGTTTATACAATTCCTGATCTAAAATCGCATAATCTACATCTGCTCTAATTTTGGGAATAGTTTGAGGACGGCCACCAGTATAAATATCACTAAACTTTAGCTTCCAAAATCCGTCATTTTTTAGATGAAAGAATGGTAAAGCTAACCCACCTTTAAAAGTATCTGGGTTTAAACGCTTCCAATACTTATCAAAAGTATCGATTAAGTCATCAGAAATATATATTTTATTGTCTTGAATTTGAGAATCACTAATTAACTCAATTACTGATAATAATAAGATAGGCTTATAAGGTGCTTCACCACTTTGCTTAGACTTATTGACTTTAATTTTAGAAAATAAGTCACAATAATATTTTAAATTGCGTAGGGGAAGACTATCGACCATAGGGGGGGGGAGATATGCGGCTAAAAAAAGGAAACCATTACCAGCATACAGAAAAACATCCCACCGAGAGGAAAAAATATAGAAAGGCTAGAGAGATCCTCATAATAAAATCGATTGATCGCGGCTGACGAGCGATCGCGCACCATAGAACATATATACTAAGAAAAAAGCGGGCTTGTGGGAGAGTAGTTAACCTAATAATAGCCACGGGTTAATTCTAGGGATTACCTGAAAAAAATACTTTCCAACCGGCAGTAGCGATCGCACTTGCCAAAAGAATAATCAATGTCCAAACCTGATTTTTTTGGGTTCCTTCCACTGATTTTAGGCGATTATCGATGCCCTCAACCTTTTCGGTTAACTTTGCCTGTCCCACCTCTAGTTTATTTAACCGTTCGTCGATTTTGTCAAATTTTTGGTTAACATCTTTTTGGAGACTGTCAATTTTCCCCTCAATCCTAGTCAAAACAGCTTCTAGGGAATAGGTAACGGTTTCGTTAGACATGGTGAACAACTCCCATTAGATATATTTTCTCGGTTCCCTATCGGGGACTATTTTAAGACTAAACCAGTTCGAGGTTATCTGAGAAGATCGTTTTTCTGGGATGACAAAACTTGAAACCGTGAATAATAGCCACAGATTAATTCTAGGGATTACCCGAAAAAAATACTTTCCAACCGGCAGTAGCGATCGCACTTGCCAAAAGAATAATTAATGTCCAAACCTGATTTTTTTGGGTTCCTTCCACTGATTTTAGGCGATTATCGATGCCCTCAACCTTTTCGGTTAACTTTGCCTGTCCTACCTCCAGCTTATTTAACCGTTCGTCGATTTTGTCAAATTTTTGGTCAACATCTTTTTGGAAACTGTCAAATTTTTGGTTAAAATCCTTTTGGAGAGTTTCAAATTTTTGATTAACATCTTTTTGGAGATTGTCAATTTTCCCCTCAATCCTAGTCAAAACAGCTTCTAGGGAATAGGTAACGGTTTCGTTAGACATGGTGAGCAACTTCCATTAGATCATATTTTCTCAGTCCGCTATCGGGGACTATTTTAAGGCTAAACCGGTTCGAGGTTGTCTGAGAAGAGCGTTTTTCTGGGATGACAAAACTTGAAACTGTGAATAATAGCCACAGATTAATTCTAGGGATTACCCGAAAAAAATACTTTCCAACCGGCTGTAGCGATCGCACTTGCCAAAAGAATAATTAATGTCCAGACCTGATTTTTTTGGGTTCCTTCCACTGATTTTAGGCGATTATCGATTCCTTCAACCTTTTCGGTTAACTTTGCCTGTCCTACCTCCAGCTTATTTAACCGTTCGTCGATTTTGTCAAATTTTTGGTCAACATCTTTTTGGAGACTGTCAAATTTTTGATTAACATCTTTTTGTAAGCTGTCAATTTTCCCCTCAATTCTAGTCAAAACAGCTTCTAGGGAATAGGTAACGGTTTCGTTAGACATAGTATCAACTCCCATTAGATATATTTTCTCGGTCTGCTATCGGGGACTATTTTAAGACTAAACCAGTTCACCGCTTTCTTGTAAAGAGTGGAGACGCTGATAGATTCCCTGCTGATTTAATAATTGGTCATGGCTACCGATCTCGACAATGCGACCATTATCCAAGACGACAATTTGATCCGCTTCTCGAACGGTACTGAGACGGTGGGCGATAATAATTGTGGTGCGAGTGCCTAAGATGGATTTCATGGCTAGTTGAATGGCTCTTTCTGACTCATAATCTAAGCTAGAAGTGGCCTCATCAAAAACTAACACATCTGGATCAACAATTAAGGCCCTAGCAATTCCTAAACGCTGTCTTTGTCCCCCCGAAAGACGCACACCCCTTTCCCCTACAATAGTGGAATAACCATTAGGTAATTCGTGGATAAATTCATCGACACGGGCGATTTTACAGGCTTCTGCTACCTTCTCGAAGCTAATATTAGGATTACCATAGGTGAGATTTTCTAACACTGTACCATTAAAAACATCTACTTCTTGATGGACAATCGCTAACCGGCGCCTATACCAAGTCACATCTAAGTGACGAATATCCTCGCCATCCATCAGAATTTGTCCTTGATTCGGTTCAAAATAGCGGAAAAGTAACTTAACTAAAGTAGATTTTCCTGAACCTGATTTTCCCACTAATGCCACGGTTTGATAGGGTTCAATCAGCAGATTAATATCCTTGAGAATGGTTCTTTCTGGACTATAGCCAAAGTTAAGATTTCTTAATTCCACTTTCCCCGTAAAATGATAGGGATTATGTTGGGCATGATCGGCTAAAAGACTACCTGCATCAGTGCCACTGGGTAAGTTGATAAATTCCTGTAAACGTGCCATAGAAGCATAGCGACGGGCGAAAGTTTCTGCCATTTGGGATAGGGGATCTAATTCCGCATAGGCCATACTAGCGAGGGTATAGGTGGTGATAAAATGCCCGATCGAGATTTTCTGTTGAACGGTAGCTAGGAGAGTAAAGAAAAATACTCCAAATAAACTAGCTTGGACGAGGGTTTTTTCCCAAGTAATTAAGTCCACATAACCCTTATGAATGCGATAGACAACGTAGGTAAATTCTCTCTCTAAACGCTGTTTCTGACGATATAATTCCTGTCCTTCTGTAGCAAAAGCTTTGACAGTTTTGATATTAGTAATAATCTCAGAATTGCGACTTTGGGTATTTTCGATGTGCTGATCAAGAATTCTTTCTTTTTGCATTAAATCTTTTAAATCTCTCACAATAAAAGCTAGAATTAATACAAAAGAAATAACAAAAGCGAGGGCGATCTGCCATTGAATTACCCAAATAACAATAAAGATACCCAAAACTCTAAACAATTTTGGGATCATCATTCCCGCCACTTCAGGATAAGTCCAAGTATGATTTTCTATGCCTTTGGCGATCCGGTTAGCGATGCGTCCCGGATTATTTTCATCGTAAAAAGATAGGGGTAAGGTGAGAATTTTGGCAATAATTTTTCCGAGATGATCTCGTCGCGCTCTTAAGGATATTTCCCAGTGAAACCATACACCCACCCAAGGCTGAATTGGTGCTTTAATTACCGTGGTTAGGAAAATTAAGCCTAATAATACTGCCAAACTAACCCACTTTTCTGAGACAAAGGGAGTTAAAACCATGGTGCGATTAACTAAAGATTGCACGAATCCATCTAAAGGTTGATCAGAAAGAACATTAAGAATCTGTCCGACAGCGTAGGGAACTATCAGATCGATAATTTCAAAGACACTGGAGGCAGCAATGCTCAAAAAGGCGGCTTTTTGATAATTGCGATAGTAACTGAGAATATCGCGTAAGGAAGCCATAACATCAAGTAAATTGCCAATTTTTAACTTCTATCTGGTAACTGCTAACTGAAGAGACTAAAGGCACTTTTGGGATTGTTTTTCTGGAGTTACCATTATACTACAATACTACAAAAATCTGCCGACCTAGAAATTTCTAGGACAAAAGCCTTGTCATAGTCTTGTATTCTCAATCAGCTATTAGTCAGGAGACGATGCCAGATCAGCTTATATTTCATCCTCGTCAGAAGCACCAGAGATCAATTTATCTAAAATTTTGACGAATATTATCACAAAAATTAATAAATTTCTGAAAGGTTTTTAAGTGTTCGGTTTTATCGATACGCTTTTTTAATTGATTAAGATAGTATTGTTCTTGAGCTTCCCCAGGGAATTTTTTAGAATAAGACAAACCTTTAGCTTTAAAAATAGACTTTAGATAAGCAAAATGAAAATCGGCATGATTTCTGCAATTAAATCTACCCATTAGTTCGGGATCATTTTCGTAAACATCATAGTGTTGAACATAATCAGCTAAAAGTCTCTGTAAAGGTTGTTTAGAATTAAATATTGTACGATTGCCTAGTAGCCATGTTTCAATACATCGATTTTGAATGATTATCACGATTTCAAGTTGTGCGGGGATAGTAATATGTTTGGTGATAAAGTCATTAACATATTGTTCTCTTTCTTCGACAGTATCCTCATCAGCATCGAGACAGATGACTAGATAGTTATATTTGGATACTTCTTGAATTTTATCGATGGCGTTAGGAATTCCATCATTAAGTATCGAGGGGTAGCCATTACTACTAATCAGAAAGTAATTGTTGTGATTGACTTGATCGTAAAAATCAACTCGCTTAAATTCGGGGATAAGATAAGTTAACCAGGCAGTATAAAGCTTTTTTTCGGTACTTCTTCCTTCAACTAAAAAATAAATATTCATCGATTAACTAATTCCTTGGGGAAATTCTTCTAAGACATTGATAAGATCAATAAAGGCTTTTTGTCGAGTTTTAGAAATATGAAAATCAGCCGCATTGTGTACCTGAATTACTCCTCCTTTACGAGTGACTATTTTCCAATAGGCAGGACTGATATTATTAATTATATAGGGATGATGACTGGTAATAATAAACTGTAAATCTCGATAATTAACTAATAAATCTTCTGTTAAAGTGTCCAAACAGTTAACCCCCAAACTATTTTCAAATTCATCGATTAATATAACACTGCCATCAGGAGATAATTCGATCGTTGCTAAGAACATCAGGCTTTTTATCATTCCAGAGGAGATATTTGGTTCTACAATCCAGACATGAGAGTTTTTTTCTTTTATTTGTATGCGAGGTAAGTCTTCAAGTAAAAAAATTGGAGTTAATGAAACAAGCATACCAATATCACCTAGTTTGAATGGTTCTAAAAATTCTATTTTTAAATCTTCAACTTGAGGGAAAATATCTAAAAACTTTCTCTTTATTATCTCGAACGTATCGGGATATTTTTTATAAGTGATCAGTAGTTTGTCAGAAATAGGAAGTTGACTCGATTGTAATTCAGAGAGAGAGTTATATTTGGCATATTCGTCGTTTTCCAAGATTTTATCAACTGCTGAATATGAGATATTAAACTTAAGTGGATTGAAAATCATTTTGTTAAATTCCTGTCGAACAGGGAAAACATCTTCTTCTTGATTGAAAAGCTCTATACAGCTTAAATAAGATGGTAGTTTTGGTGTCTTTGAATGTTTAAACTCAATTACCTCTTGGTTTCTTTCGATCAAAACCTCTTGATCTTTTAAAAGAGTTTCCCTAATTATACTAACCTTATTTTCGCCGTCATTACTATTGACTTCATCTTTATCGTTTTTGATGGGAGAACGAGCTTTTCTAACCTCAAATTCACCCAACCAATGATAACGAACATGATCATTGGTTAAAAGTTCTACATCCCATTTTACTCCATTTATAGACTCACCGTTAGCGATTCTTTTTAAATTACTAATAGCCTTTAAAATCGAGGTTTTTCCTGCACCTGAGATACCAACTAATAAATTCAAATCTGAAAAAAAGTCGCAAGAATCTATACTTAATCCAGAGGATAAATCTTGATATGATAATCTCAAAAGTTTCATAAAAATTTCTTTCCCTCTGCTAAAACTAAAAAGGGTGAGTTAATTCTCACCCCAAGACTTTACTGAGGATCGAGTTTTAGGACTGCCATAAATGCCTCTTGCGGGACATCAACAGTTCCGATCGCTTTCATCCGTTTTTTCCCTTTTGCTTGCTTGTCTAACAGCTTTTTCTTGCGGCTAATATCACCACCATAACACTTAGCTAAGACATCCTTTCTTAAAGCGGGAATATGTTCACTAGCGATAATTTTAGAACCAATAGCTGCTTGAATGGGAACCTTAAATTGATGCCGGGGAATCAATTCTTTTAACTTTTCAGTTAACGCACGACCAACATAATAAGCTTTATCCCGGTGAACGATCATCGCTAAAGCATCAACGGGATCACCATTGACCATAATATCTAATTTAACTAGCTCATTTTCCCGATAGCCAATTAATTGATATTCCATACTAGCATAACCGCGCGATCGAGATTTTAATTGATCGAAAAAGTCCGTCACCACTTCCGCTAAAGGTAACTCATAAATCAAAGCGGTGCGAGTTTTAGTAAAATAACGCATATCCTTGAAAACTCCCCGACGACTTTGACATAATTCCATCAAAGCACCTACATAGGTTTCCGGAGTAATCATTTCCACTTGGATATAAGGTTCCTCAATTTTTTCCCGTTTTTGTGGGGAAGGTAACAAACTAGGATTATCCACTTCGACAATTTCCCCATCGGTAGTAGTTACCTGATAAACTACCGAGGGAGCAGTGGTAATTAAATCTAAGTTATACTCCCTTTCTAGTCTTTCCTGGACGATTTCCATGTGTAGCAGTCCCAAGAAACCGCAACGGAAACCAAAACCCATGGCGCTAGAAGTTTCCGGTTCGTAGGATAGGGCTGCATCGTTTAATTTTAACTTTTCCAGGGCATCTTTGAGATCGGCATACTGATCAGCATCGGTGGGGAATAATCCGCAGAAAACCATCGGTTTTGCTTCTGTATAACCGGGTAAAGGCTCTTGTGCTGGTTTAGCGGTTAGAGTAATCGTATCACCCACCCGGGCATCAGCAACAGTTTTAATCGCGGCTGCCAGATAACCCACTTCTCCCGCGTGCAGTTCATTTACCTGTACCTGTTGCGGTGATAAAATTCCCAATTCATCGATCACAAATTCTTTACCGGAAGCCATAAAACGAATTTTATCGCCCTTTTTCACCCGACCATCCATAACGCGGAAATAGACAATTACCCCTCGATAAGCGTCGTAATAACTATCAAAAATTAAAGCTCGGAAGGGTTCTTCGAGGGTATCTTGGGGAGGGGGAACTAATTGGACGATCGACTCTAGAATATCATTAATACCGATCCCAGCCTTAGCCGAGGCCCGAATCGCCTCACTACAGTCTAAACCCACCACTTCCTCGATTTCCGCCGCGACTCGTTCCGGTTCGGCACTGGGTAGGTCGATTTTATTTAAAACTGGGATAATTTCGAGGTTATTTTCCAGTGCTAGGTAAACATTGGCTAAAGTTTGCGCCTCTACTCCTTGGGACGCATCCACAACTAATAAAGCTCCCTCGCACGCCGCTAAAGACCGAGAAACCTCGTAGGAAAAATCCACATGGCCGGGGGTGTCAATCAGATTGAGAACGTATTTTTGACCATCCTTAGCGGTATAATCCATGCGTGCCGCTTGTAACTTGATGGTGATACCTCGTTCCCGTTCCAAGTCCATATTATCGAGAAATTGTTCTTTCATCTCCCGTTGGGCTACGGTTCCTGTAATTTGCAAGAGGCGATCGGCGAGAGTTGATTTACCATGATCGATATGAGCGATGATGGAAAAATTGCGAATGCGAGAAACGGGAACGTCAGTCATCGTGGTTCACTGTTGGCAAAAGTCAGGGGTTTATAAAATTTTAGATTTCTTAATTCATTGTAGAGGTAAAGTCTCTAAGGCTGGAGCAAAAGCGAAAAGTAAAAGGTAAAAAAAGCTAAACTGCAAGTATAGTCAGGGTTTTGACCTTAGCTTCCCCTCTCGGCATCCACAGGAAACTATGGTAGGCTTGATTATGGTGACAAAATCAGGGAAAGAGCAATGGCTAAGGGAAAGATGTATGATTTGTCCAAATCGGATTACTATAGATAGGGCTGGCTAAATAAATCTAAAAACCTTGTTGGATAAGGCTTTTAGACTTTTTTCCCTCAAAAAGTGCCTATGGAGTGATCGGGGGCAAAATTCCTGGACTTTTTCCCTGAAAATTAGGTAACTGACTACCTCAAAATCGGTAAAACCCTACACCCTACACCCTACACCCTACACCCTACACCCTGCCACCACGAAAAACTTTTTTCAGCAGATCCTAGATAAACTCTTGGATGAGAATCCTCGACTGACGGGTAGAATGATAGATAGCAATCATTAATAGAGCTTATGAACGACAATGCTACACCGACTCAGCGCACGGCGGAGAAAGTTGAAATCGCTATTCACCTTGACTCGGAAGTTTTAGACCAGATTAAACACCTGACTAACGATCCTAGTCGCATTATCGAAACAGCGATTAAACAGTGGCTAAGAGGAGAGAAACAACCGGATGAGGACTTAACCCGTCATCTTCGACGCAATCCCCCCGTACCACCCAAAGGGGAATGGAATGACTAAGATTTTTCAGTCTCTAATAGGTTATTTCCCGACGGAGAGACTGAAATATTTTCTTAGGTCAACCATTGACGGTAATTGAGATTTTTTCCCCAACTAAGCTAGTCATACTAAATTCGTTGAGTATAGGCTACATATCAGGACAGGCAAAAGGGGGAATAAATAATCAGTCTTTAATAACTGGATTTAGTATCATTTTGCTTGGGTACTGACAGGAGGAACAAAACTGATGCGGATAGAAATTGAAGGAGCCGATGCTATCAAGGTTGCTGAGGACATCCTAGAGATGGAAGGGGTGCAAGGCAGCTACGAAGTTATCTCCAAAGTGGAGAAAGAGGGAACCCTTGCTACCATCGCCACCATCATCGGCATTATTAGCGGAACAATCGCCATCGCTGAGAAATTGTACCAATTAAAGCGAAAAATTGACTCTCCTGAAACCCCGAAGATCGAACGAGTGTTAATTGTCAGCAAAAACGGCGATCGTCTGCTGCTCAAAGATGCTACCCTAGAGCAGCGATCTGTTCTGAGCGTCTGGTCAATCTTTCAACCAGTCTTTGAGCATATTGAGGGGAGTTTTGTGATATGTAGTTGTAGATGGCTGATCAATAATTAACGGCTAAATTTCTGGCTTTTTGTTTAATATTTTTTATTTCCATAATAGTTTCCAAAATGACTCCTGACAGTTTACATTATAGCAAGATAGGCTCCTAGAGATGGTGTATTTTAAAACCACTAATTTTGAAAAGCGATCGTCGTCTTCGCTAACGATCAGAATGTACAAAAAGGGATAGTTTCTCTCTCTAGGTTTTAATACTGTACTGTAGCGGTGGGAGACTAAGAAGCTCTAACGGTTAGAAAATCCCCTAATATTACTACCATCCCCCTCTGCTCGATTACTCCCTCCATGTCAGCCTCTCTACCTCAAGAACCGTTTAGCCCCTTGGGTAAGTTAGTCAGTGTCATCGGTTTGTTAGCGATCGCACTCTATTTCACTGGCTGGATTTACCGATGGTTCTACTTCGGCTTCTTCCAAGTGGATCTAACTACCCTCAACCTGCCCCTAGAATCCTTCTATATCGCCTCTTTCTCCCTGCTATTCAGAAGTCCTTGGGCTATCCTGAAAACCATCATAGCTATTGGAGTGGCTATCCTTGGCATGGTAATGACTTTTAAAGCGATCGCTATCCTCGGCAGATTATTCCATCAACCCTTGCAGAAAGCCGCCCAAAGACTGGGATTAACCGCCAACCAGAACTATCAACTACAATTTCTGGCTTCCTTATTAGACGAGGTGATCATAGTTCTCTGGCTGTTCCTTGTGCTGTACTTCCTTGCTAGGGGGCAAGGATACGCCGATGCCCGGAGGGATGCCCTCAACGAAACCTCTACCCTACCAGCTATCACCATCGCCATGAAGGGGGAGGATGCAGTTATCGGTCGGAAATTGGATAAGTTATTGGAAAATCCTAGCTCTGTTCGGATTTTTGGTGATCGCACCCGCTATGATGGGCTTCTCGGTAATGAACTGAATCAAAACCCGACCATCTGGCGTTTATTATCCGATGCCAACGGCCACCTATACGTTTTTCCTAGTCTCAACGCAAAAAATGCAGGAAATCGGGTTCCTCCAGTGCTAATTTTTCCAGATTCGGGAAAGGGCGATCGCCTCACTATCCTCAGTCCCGCCAAAAGCTTCTAGTCCGGGAAAGTTTGCTAGAATTATCGGAAAATCTGCCAAAAGTTGGAGCTATATGGGTCGGTACATCATCCCTTATCTTTCCTTAGCCATAATGGGAACTTTGATGC
This sequence comes from Microcystis sp. M169S2, assembly GCF_020245865.1. Classification (NCBI taxonomy): domain Bacteria; kingdom Bacillati; phylum Cyanobacteriota; class Cyanophyceae; order Chroococcales; family Microcystaceae; genus Microcystis; species Microcystis sp. M169S2. The sequence continues at coordinate 31,753 of NZ_JADBUB010000128.1, read as the reverse complement.
TTTGTCCTTTGGGGAGCAGGAATAGCTTTCTGCCTCAAAAAGCGATCGCCCAGACAAGACAGCAAGCCAATACCAACCGTTCGGCGTGGCAGGTTGCGCTACCCCAACAGGCAACAGTACGGCGGAAAAAGGGAAGTTCGCTGACGGGGAAATTGGTGAAGTTCGATCCGAAAACTTTGACAGTGACAGCCGGGGGAGATTCCGAAAACATTTCCTTAACTGAAGTTAAATCGGTGGAATTTACCCTACAGGACGAAATTTGGGTAACACTCCCCAACGGTGCGAGAGGCAAGGTTAGACCTATTCGAGGCTTAACTATCCCAATAGAAAATGTACCTGCTTCAAGTTTTAAAATAGGCCGCACTAACGATTCAGTAATTCTTAACTTGACTCAAGTTCTGAACGATCAAGAATTTGGTAAGCTGACCAGTGACCCCAATAAAATCTATGTGCTGAAAACGATAGAAATGACCTCACCAAACAAGATGACCATTTACCTACGCGCCTACGGTTCCCAAGTATGACCTAAAATCTATGCTTAAGCTGACCCGATTGATAACTAGCTTTCTCTTAGCTATCACCATTCCTTTAGCAGTAGCAAAAAGTCATTCTTTGACTGTTTCTCCCAGAGTAAATTCTTCTCCTTCCCTTCTTTTAGGAGAATGGTTGATAGCTCAGAGACAAAAGCGAGTCGCCTTGGTAATCGGCAACGGGGCTTACCCGGAAGACCCCCTAGCCAATCCCGTCAACGATGCCACGGATGTAGCCAACGCCTTGAAAGAGATTGGCTTTGAGGTAACGCTGCTTAAGAATGCCGACAGGAGAAAAATAGATGAGGCGGTAGAAGCTTTCAATAAGCAGTTGCGTCAGGGGGACATAGGTATATTTTACTATGCGGGGCATGGGGTACAGGTAGCAGGAGAAAACTACGTCATCCCCATTGATGCCAAACTAGCTAGGGAGGCTGATGTCGGATATGATGCAATTCCCCTCGGCAAGATTATTAATGCGATCGAAGATACGGATGCAAAAGTCAAAATCGTCATCCTTGATGCCTGTCGGGATAACCCATTCTATCGTCGTTGGCGCTCTAGCGGCAGAAGTTTGGCTTCCCGAGGACTGGCAGGGATTAATAGCTCTGGGCGAGGTACTCTCATCGCTTTTTCCACAGCACCGGGTCAGATAGCAGCGGACTCTCTAGCAGGAAAAGGGAGAAATTCCCCCTACACCGCCCACCTGTTGAAATACCTAAAATCCCCCCTAGAAATAGGACAGATGTTCAGGAGAGTTAGGGAAGATGTTTTACAGGCAACTAACAATCAGCAGATTCCTTCGGTATCCGAAGCTCTTGTGGGAGATGTATTTTTAAATCCCCAACCGATTGCCGCCTCTTCACCTTCTCCCCCAAAACCTACGCCTCAAGTTACCCCGTCCCGTCCTACGCCTCAAGTTACTCTTCCCCCAACCAAACCAACCCCCCCAGTCACAATAACCCCCCGCCCCACTCCCCAACCTTCTCCTAACGCAGAAAAAGTAGGCTGGATTTGGACGCTGTTTGGGACACTGTTGGGTGTGTTTGTGCTAATGGTAATGGGGGTGGTATGGTTTGGTGGGGTGGCTTTTGTCTTATTGGGTGTGTTGTGGGGTGTAAAATGGTTGGGAGATTGGATTTTGGGGGGAGAAGATAAGTAGGAATTCTTATGAAACTGTAACACATAGGGTTACAAGATTTTGTGAACAATTATTAACAGGTAATTTTCCACGAAGCCATGCGGGTTCGTGGTTTTCGATACCTGTCACCGAGGGGTCAGCCACTCGCCCGATGTTTTTGTAGTATGGTTCCTACTAGAAAGTTATGGGTGAGAAAATCTTTGTGTTCTTTGTGCCTTTGTGGTTCTTTCTTGCGCTTTTTGGTAATCTTAACTGCTGCCATTAATTTACTCCCCCAATGGTCTTGGATTATCGTTAGTCCTGTGGATTTTCAATGTTTCGGGCAGCATGAAGTACCGCAATAACATCGATTTGCTCAGGCTTGATATAATAAATTATGCGATAAGAACCCTCGATAACTTCTCGGATCTGCTCAGTTTCAAACTCCGGAACAAGACGACCCGAAAAGGGAAAATTAGCAATCTGTTCTGAGCGTCTGGTCAATCTTTCAACCAGTCTTTGAGCATATTGAGGGGAGTTTTGTGATATGTAGTTGTAGATGGATGATAAATGATTAACGGCGGTTTCTGTCCAGAAAACTTTCATGGCTCTAGCTTGAACTTAGTGCGTACTTCTGCCACAGAAATAACCTTTTCCGCCTCACTATCGGCTAATCCTGCTTCAATTGCCTGTCTCACATAAATCTCATACATCAAATCATCCCATGTAGAATTATCCGGCAATTTATCGATTAAATTTCTGGCTTTTTGTTTAATGTTATTTATTTCCATGATGGTTTCCAAAATGACTCCTGACAGTTTACATTATAGCAAGATAGGCTCCTAGAGATGGTGTATTCTAAAACCACCGCTAACGCTCAGAATATCCAAAAAGGCTTTTCCCTCTCGATGTCCTCAACGAAACCTCAACCCGTGATTGGTGTTATTTGGTGGATAAATGCTGTATATTTACTCTCGTCGCCGCTTAATTCACACGCAGCAGCGCAGAAACTTGCTCAACATTCATTGCTGTATGTAACAATACAGGAGGAGTTTATCTCAGGAGTTCCACGGTGATTAGAGAGCTAGACCGTATTACTGTTAATCCACAAATATGTCTTGGACAGCCAACGATTCGAGGAATGCGTATCACTGTAGGATTTGTTTTGAAACTGTTGGCTAGTCAGTTATCTATTCAGGAAATCTTAGAGGCTTATCCAGAGTTGGAGGAGGAAGATATTCGCCAGGCTCTTAATTATGCAGCTTGGGCTGTATCCGATTATATCGTTAGCTTCACTTCAGCAGCCGTAACGCACCGCTAACTTTAATGATGGTGGGTGATATAATTTAAAATTCTGAGGTAAATCATGCAACTAAAACTAACAAAAATATTCCAGAAAGTTCCCGAAGGCTATATTGGTTTTGTCGAAGAATTGCCAGGAGCTAATACTCAAGGAGAGACTCTAGAAGAAACTAGAAGTAATTTAGAAGAAGCAATTGAGCTAGTTTTAGAAGCTAATCGTATGTTAGCTGAAGAGCAACTGCAAGGACAAGAAGTGATTCGAGAGTCTGTTACTTTCTGGGCTGCATGAAACGTATAAACTTAATTCGTCATTTAGAAGCTTATGACTGTGAATTCTTAAGAGAGGGCGGCAATCATACGATTTATGTAAATCGTGTCAATCAGAAATCTTCAGCTATTCCGCGCCATCGTGAAATCAATGAATTCTTGACGCGGAAAATTTGTTGAGATTTACAAATACCAGAACCATGAGTGCGACTCCTGTTAAGCTGCTGTAGAGTGTAGGGTGCGTGTTCGCGGCTACTAATTTGGATAATAAAATAAAACTAACAATCCGCCGTAATGACTCCTGACAGTTTACATTATCAACTATTCATTATTAATTAAAAGGGCGATCGCAAAATTACGCCTTCTTAAAAAAGAGATTAAACACCTTCAGCAAAACCCAAAGGTTGAAACTGAGCATCATTGATAATTTTAACCGTTTCCCCCGATTGCTTAATCACAAACAAACCGCGCCGATAGGCATAGACATCTATCCCCTGATCAATTTCAATTGCTGCCACTGCCCCATAAACCCGAAACTCTCGAAATTGGGGGAAAGCAACCTTAAATCGCTGTAATCGGCTGACAAAATCATCTACATCATCCCTCGACAGTCGAGATTTACATTCCACAGCCACCAACTCGCTCCCATTCACCGCCACAATATCAATCTCCATTGCCGCCCCAGAACGCTTACTTTTCAAGCGACTCATCGTTTGGGTGACATCAATGCCCCGTTCCTGAAATAAACGCACAACCGCAGGCTCTACCATTTCTTCAACGAATCTACCCCAGCGTGTTGTTAGGTTATTAACGGCTTTGGTCGTTTCTTGTACCTGTTTTTTTAATTCTTCCATCGTGCGATTAGCTTCCTCTCTGCTGCGATCAGCTTCGGCACTGCGGCGATCAGCTTCGGCACTGCGGCGATCAGCTTCGGCACTGCGGCGATCAGCTTCCTTTTGAAACTCGGCAAATTGGGCCTCAGTTCTTTCAAATAACTTGTAAATATCGGCGATCGTTACAGCGTCTGACATAGGAAGATTCTTCAAGCTTGAGGAGTCTAGTCCCATTCTAGCGACTTGGCCCAGAAAAAATGTCCCTAGCTTCTCATCCGTGTTTTTTCAATCAATTATTGACTATCAACAAATCAGCGATCGCAGTTCAAGGGGAAGGGGTCAAAGGTCAAAAGGCGATCGCGGTCAATGGATAATAGGCAATTGACAATGGATAATTATCAACCGAAGCTCATGCGGCCATGGGCTACTATTTTGATCATCAGGAAGAAATTGACCTGGAAATCACCCAAGAATGGGATCAGGTACAAATTAGCATAACGCGAATAGCTAAATCACCTTTTTACACCGGGATGAAAGAAGTGACTTTTCCCCCGCCCTTTCCCCGAATGCACCCCGTAACTGATATAAGTAGAGATGTAGGTCTATAACCAAAATTGCCGCATCAGTTCGGTTAGGTGACTGTTTTTCGCTTGTCTAGGAGGGTAGATATGCTCAACGAATTAATTTATGAAGGATTAGGTTTAAGTGCTGTTTTCGGAGGACTATTCCTCTGGTCGCGCTCTGGTCTCGTCAGCAAAAATACCGCCCTTTTAGCCGCACAAGCGCAATTACAGCAAAGTAACTCAGATTTGTTGGTTCAAGTCAAGGGTTTAGACGTGGCGCAATCAGATTTAAAAGACGAAAATCAGCAGCTGCACGCCAAAATAATTTACATAGAACAACATTCCGCCCAATTACAGCACAAAGCTACGGATTTAGAAAATTCTCTCCAGTCCCTCCAGCAAGCTGTCCAGATAGGTGAGGGTGAAATCGAACAACTGAAAACCACCGCTAAGGAAATAGAAGCGGAGAAAGCTGGTTTGATGGAGCAATTAGAGGGAGAAAAAGCCCAAATTACTAGCCTAGAGGCACAGATTCAAACTTTAGAGCAGCAAAAAGGTGAAATTAACCGTCAATTTGATTTGACCAAAAAACAGACCACCTCTCTCTATAGTCAAATTCAGACCCTAGAACAGGATAAAACTCTCTTACAGCAAGAGCTAGAAAAAGCCGAGGAATTAAGGGCGAAAGTGGCCGATTTAGAGCATAAAAACCAAGAATTAAGCGATTTAGCCGCCCAAATTCCCAGCTGGCAAGGTCAAATTCAAACCTTAGAACAGAATCTGGCTCACCAAACAGAACAGTATGAGCGAGGACAGCAGGAAATAGCCAGCTTACAGGGTCAAATTACTGGGTTAGAGCAGCAAAAAAAGTCTCTCAGCGAAGATTTAGCCGCAAGTCAAACTCGATCGCTCTCTTTAGGGCAAGAATGCGACAATTTAACTATAAAACTCCAAGAAACCGTCGCTCAAGTGACAGCCATAACCGCGGAAAAGGACAGTCTCGGCGCTCATCTCGAAGCGGCTAAACTGGAGTTACAAGCTTTAGAAGTCCAGAAAGGGGAATTATCGGCAGAATTAACCACTGCTGCCGAAAAAATTGCTAATTTAAAAGGGCAATTACAGGAATTAACCCAGTTACCCCAACAATTGGCTGATTCTCAGGCAACAATTGCTGATTTAGAAGGGCAATTACAGGAATTAACCCAGTTACCCCAACAATTGGCCGATTCTCAGGCAAAAATTGTCCATTTAGAAGGGCAATTACAGGAATTAACCCAGTTACCCCAACAGCTAGAAACCTATCGGGAAAACATTTCTAATTTAGAGATTCAACTACACCAGTTAAGTGCCGAAAAAGACCAATTAGAAACCACAACTTCCCGTCATATCGAGGAATTAAGCCAACAAAATCGCCAACTAACTCAAGATTTAGAAGCCCAAAAAACGGCAGCTAAAGCTTTAGAAAAAGAAAAAATTAAGTTTGAGGGTGAGTTAGCAACTAAGCAAGCAGAAATCGCCGCTTTAGAGGTTAAAATTCAAAACCTACAGCAAGAAAGAGACGATTTCTCTAAACAAACTGCTCCCATTATTACTAATGAACCGGAAGCAATTATTAGTGAAACCCCTGTGGTAGAAGAACCAAAAACCCCCCCGGTGATGGCCAAGGAAACCCCTGTAGTAGCAGCAGAAAAAATCCCGGTTGCCGATACGAGTTTAGAAGTGCAACCCGCAGCGGAGATAGTCCAAACGAGTCAAGAATCCGCAGAAAATCCCCTAAGGGGAAAAACCGTAGTTATACTAGGAACCTTCAGCAAAATCAGTCGCGAGAAAGCGAAATCATTGATTATTAATGTCGGTGGTACTGTTACCGGTTCCCCCAGTGCGAATACTGATTATATTCTCCTCGGTAAAGCTCCCGGTGAGAAACTCAAAAAGGCTCAAAAATTAGGCATAAAAACCCTTTCAGAAGCCCAATTTCTGCAAATGGTAGAATTACTTTAGCCGTCGGTTGTCAGGAGATAGGGTGGTCACTGCGTGCGCGTTGCGGAGGGTTTTGGGGTGATAGGGTGATGAAACAGCTTCCCCACTTCCCCACTTCTCCACTTCCCCACTTCCCCACACCCCACACCCCCCACCCCACACCCCACACCCCACACCTCCCTTTCCCTTGATTACCAAAATTATGAGTCAAAAAATTGCCTTTTTAGGATTAGGAGTAATGGGAGCGCCGATGACAGCTAATCTTGTCCGTCAGGGTTTTGCTGTCAATGCTTGGAATCGCAGCCCAGAAGCGCCGGGGATAATCATTGCTGGGGCAGCAGGTGCGAACATTTGTTCTAATATTGCCGCCGCCGTCAGGGATGCCGAGATTGTCTTTACCTGCGTCGGGGATGTGCCTGACGTGGAAGCGGTAATTTTAGGACCGGGGGGTGTCATGGAATCGGCAGCGGTGGGAACTCTGGTGGTGGATATGAGTACCATTGGCTCTCAAGCCGCTAGGATGATTGGTAAAAAGCTAGAGGAAAATAATCTCCGTTTTCTCGATGCTCCCGTCTCTGGGGGCGATATTGGCGCGAAAAACGGCAGTTTAACTATTATGGTGGGGGGGAAAGAAGCGGATTTTCAGACTTGTTTGCCCTGTTTTCAAGCCATGGGCAAAACTATTCGCTGGTGTGGCGAAATCGGCAACGGACAAGCGGTAAAACTCTGTAATCAAGTCTTGGGGGCGGTTCACATGGTGGCGCTGTGTGAGGCCATAAAAATGGCAAAAATTCAAGGATTAGACCCCAATTTAGTTATAGAAGTCTGTAAAACGGGGGCGGCGGGTTCTTGGGCTTTGGAAAATTTGGGACCAAAAATCCTCGCCCAAGATTTACAGCCAGCTTTTATGATTGAACATATCTTAAAAGATTTGCGATTAGTTAAAGAAACTGCCCAGACAGCCGGGGAAATTCTGCCCGGGACAGATTTAGCGGAAACTCTATTTAAAGTAGTAGCGGAATTGGACGAAGGCAAGGGAATTAAACAGGGAACCCAAGCGATGATTCGCGCCTACGATTAGGCCTTTTGTTGGTGATAAATATCATCGGTACGGGCAGCCATGATGAAATCATTTTGATGTAATCCGCCTACGTCATGGGTCCACCAAGAAACGGTAACTTTGCCCCATTCTGTCAATAAAGCTGGGTGATGGCCTTCTTTTTCCGCCGCTTCTCCCACGGCATTAGTAAAGGCGATTGCCCCTTGAAAATTGGCAAATTTATAGAGTTTTTGCAGACGGGGAATACCCTCGTATTCTAAGAGATTCCAATCGGGAATTTTAGCCTGTAAAGCGGTAATTTCTTCGGCAGTGATAGGAGAAGAACCCGATTGACAAGGTTGACATTTTTGTTGAGCAAGTTCGGTCATAGGGGTATCAATCCAGATTTTTTACCTTTATTATAGAGGAAAATCCCCCAGAGAAATTTTTTATTCTTCCTCTGACTCTGGAGAACTCACCCAAGGGGTAGAAGATTCGGCAGCTTTCGGGAAAGAAAAAGATTTTTTCGGAGGAGAAGGCAATAATTCCAATTGTCGATTAGCGGTTTTATAGCTAGTTTTATTTTTCTGCTCTCCCCGTCGTCGTTGGGATGTTTTTTCCTCCGTCGTATTTTCGGCTATCACTTCATACAAAATCGCCCGTTTATCCTCTTGTTGCCCTTTTCTTAAAACCCGTCCTAAACGCTGAATATATTCCCTAGTGGAACCGGTTCCCGATAAAATAATCGCGATGCGCGCTTCCGGCACATCAACCCCTTCATTAAGAACATGGGAAGTCACCAGAATTTTGTATTCTCCCTGACGAAAACGGGTCAGAATTTCATGGCGTTCTTTCACGGGAGTTTGATGGGTTATGGCAGGTATTAAAAAGCTCTCGGAAATGCGGTAAACTGTGGCATTATCGTTGGTAAAAATTAAAATTGGTTCCGGATGGTGTTCACAGATTAACTCGGCTAAAACCCGCAATTTTCCCTGGGTTCCGGAGGATATTTCCTTCGACTCCCGGTGCGCTAACATCGCCCGGCGCCCTTCGCTACTTCTGGCACTAATCATAACAAAATTTTGCCAACCATCTAAACCGGACAAACTGAGATTATTTCTTCTTAAAAAATCATTGCGAATTTTAATTGCTTCTTGATATTTTTCCTGTTCTTTGGCGGATAGTTTCACTTTGATTTGAATTATTTCATGATCCGCTAGGGCTTTTCCTGACAAGTCTTGGGGACTTTTTTGATAAACAATTGTACCGATAAGATAATCTAAATCCTGATGACTACCATCACCGCGATCCGGTGTTGCTGTTAAACCTAAACGATAGGGTGCGATCGAATCTTCCGCTATTTTCCGAAAGAAATCCGATGGTAAATGATGACATTCATCAAAAATCAAAAAAGCGTAACGATTGCCAAGAGTTTCCGAATAAATTGCCGCACTTTGATAGGTGGCGATTAAAATAGCACTATTATCCTTAGAACCTCCCCCTAATAATCCCACCTCGGCATCGGGAAAAGCCGCCAACATCTGGGCATACCACTGGTGCATTAAATCAATAGTCGGCACGATAATTAAGGTACTGCGGGGAGTCGATTGTAGAGCTAATTGGGCAAGATAGGTTTTACCGGCAGCGGTGGGAAGGACAATGACACCCCTTCTCTGGGATTTTTTCCAAGCGATTAACGCTTCCGTTTGGTGGGGGTAGGGTTCCCGTTCAAAACTGGCAATTAATTCTAAATTGTTAAAAGCTTTTGCTTCATCTTGGAAGTTAATACCCTCCTCCTGTAGGGTTTCCACGAGAGGACGATAATGAATGGCCAAAATGCGAAATCTTTCGATACGATCATCCCAAGTGGCAAAATCTAGCCATTTTTTTCCTTTTGGTGGTGGATGGAGAATTAAGGTTCCTCGCTCATATTTGAGGGTGGGTAAGCGCATTTTTCAGTTATCAGTTATCAGTTATCAGTTATCAGTAAACAGTTATCAGTAAACAGTATAAGTGAACTGAAAACTTACATCTGATAACTGATACTAAATCCGTTGAGTATAGGCTACATATCAGGACGGGCAAAAGGCAAGAGGCAACCCCCCCGACGTCGGGGGGACAAGGGGGGTAGGGGGAATAAATAATCAGTTTTTAATAACCGGATTTAGTATGATAACTGATTCAAGGCTGACGGCTTATATTTATCTAAGGGAGGGCGTACGCCCTACGCCCCTACAGAAAAACTAATACGGGGTAATGTAGGGGCGCAATGCTTGCGCCCAAAATGTAAAATTTACGAATACTTTACACCATGATGTCAAGAGAGCCAATTTATCTTGTTAAAAAAATAGAGTGTGAATTAACACACTCTCAGCATATCGAAACAGCTAAAGTTTGGCAATAGATTAAATCTTTTCGGTTAGCTTAGTCAGAACGCGATTGGAACGTTCCACAAAAGCTTGCATTCCCTCGGCATCAAATCCTTTTTGAGCGATTAAAGCTAAATCATAAACGTGCTGACAGAGCATTTTCGCTAATTGCGCCGATGGAGATTCGCCGCTACCAGTAACAATACTTCCCTGACTAATCTGGACAATCTGTTGAATTAGGGGATGATTAGTATTAATCATCAGAATATGTTCTTCGGGGAAAGCCATGGCTTTTTGTTGCATCATTGCCGTCATTTCCTGTAAGCGTCGCATCGCTTCTGGAAGTAAGACAATTGCTGGGGGAGTAGCTTGGGGATCATCGGATTTCAAGGCTTCAGTTTTGATATTGATGCGGGAATTATCGAGGGCTTTGGCGAAGATTTCTTTGATCAATTCAGCCCGGGTTTTATTACTACTGGGATCGATAATTTCACTAGCTTGATCCTGTTCGAGCAGTGTCGAGTCTAATTCAGAATCAACCCGGGTGAATTTCACATCGGAGTATTCTCTTTCTAGGAAAGGAATAAAGTAATTAGTATCGATGAAAGAATCAAAGAAGAGGATCTCTAACCCTTGATTTTTGTAGAGTTCAACGTAGGTGGATTGGCTACGAGGATCGGTACAGTAAAAAACTCGATTTTCGTGGCGTTCTTTATGGCGTTCTAGGTAGGCTTTGAGAGTAGTATAACCTTCCTGTTCGATCGCTTCTAGGGGAGTTTTCGCCGTTGCTTCTTGCCATGCGTCACCTTCGGCGGTTTGCACTGCCACTTGTACTGGGGTTTCTGGGGGTTTGTAGGTAGTCCGATAGATTAAAATATCTTCTACCTGCTGTTTAAATTTATCCTCTTTCAAGGAACCAAATTTAATAAAGGTTCCCACATCTCCCCAACAACGAATATATTCTTTTGCGTCTTCATTGTATAGAGATTTGAGGCGATCAGCAATTTTTTTGGCAATAAAATCTGCAATACGGCGAACGGTGCGATCTTTGGTTAAAGCACTTCGAGACACATTTAAAGGAATATCTGGACTATCGATAACTCCTCGCAAGGGTATCAGGAAATCGGGAATAATTTCTTCGCAATGATCGCTGACAAAAACCTGATTACAGAATAACTTTAATTGTCCTTTTGAGACATCCACATCCGGTCTGAGTTTGGGAAAATAAAGAATGCCATTGAGCAAGAAAGGATAATCGGTATTCAGATGTACCCAGAGTAAAGGTTCTTCTTGGAAAGGATAGAGATAACGATAAAATTCTAGGTAGTCTTCCTTGGTCAGATTTTGAGGAGATTCTTTCCATAAAGCCCGTTGTTGATTAATCACTTCCCCATCAATTTTAATGGGAACGGGCATAAAATCCGAGTAGGTTTTGACTAACTGGCGAATGCGGGCAGGTTCTAAATATTCCCCTTCCTCATCCATTAAAGTTAGGGTGATAGTGGTGCCGATTTGGCTGCGGGAAGAATCGGTTAGTTCAAACTCTGGAGAACCATCACAAGACCAATGGACAGGGGTAGCACCTTCTTGATAGGAAAGAGTATCAATCTCTACCTTTTTAGCCACCATAAAAGCCGAATAAAAACCTAGGCCAAAATGACCGATTAAATCGTTGGCTGATTTTTGGTATTTATTGATAAATTCTTCCGCACTGGAAAAGGCAACTTGGTTAATATATTTCTTGATTTCTTCCCCCGTCATCCCGATTCCATTATCGGTAATTGATAGGGTACGATTTTCTTTATCGATGGCGAGATTAATTTCTGGTTCGGGGACTTCTCCTCTCGCTTCTCCTGCTAAGGAAGCCATTTTTAATTTCGAGATGGCATCAACACTATTGGATATCAATTCCCGTAGAAAAATTTCATGGTCAGTGTAGAGAGATTTTTTGATAATAGGGAAGATATTCTCGGTATGAATCGTGATATTACCTTTTTCGAGTACCGTCATACGTTCAATCAGTAAGGGCTTGACTATTCTAACTTTTTTATTTTGCTCGATGATGGCACTATTGATCACAGAGCGATTGCCCAACTTCCTCTAGGGGGATAACCGTACCGATAAAGGCATTTAACGGCAGCGGGGCGATTTCTAGAACTCGCTCGCAAAAATCAGGGGTAAGTGCCAGATTATCGGGGTTATCGATGACTTTTTGACTTTTGCAAGCGATTGGTTGAGATTTGCCGATTGAGCCAGAATTGCAGTAGCTCTACTTTTCACTTTGCAGATATCCCTCAATCAAAATATCGGGATTGAGATAATTAACCGTGACATTTTCTAACTGTAAAGCTTGGCTCATTAGCTGGAATCCTAAATCACCCACGGCAGTAGGTGCATTAATTCCCCCGATGATCTTGGGCGCGATAAAAGCGATAATTTTTTGTACCATGCCCTCAGCGATCGCCGCTGCACTTAAACCGCCGCCGCACTCCCACAAAACCTGACAAAATCCTCTCTGATAGAGATTTTCCATCACTAAAGTGGGTGTCACCGCGGTTAGTTCGATCACTTCCACCCCTTTTGTTAATAATTGTTGCTTAAGCTTGACATTAGCATCAATTTGTGTATAGACAAGGGTAGGAAATTGACTGGTATCCCAAAGATGGGCGGAGGGGGGTAAATCGAGCGATCGAGTCATGACCACGCGCAGGGGATTATGATCAGATAGGCCGTGAGTGGTAAGGTGGGGATTATCTTGACGGACAGTGCTACCGCCGACGATAATCGCATCACAGGCCGATCGCAATTGATGGACTATTTGGCGAGAAGCGGGGCTAGTAATCCAAGCGCTATGACCGCTAGTAGCGGCAATTTTGCCATCGAGAGTCATGGCATATTTGAGAATACCGAAGGGTTTTTTAGCGGTGATGCGATGGATAAAACCCTGATTGAGTTGACGACATTCGGACTCCTCCACTCCCACCAGCGTCTCGATGCCTGCCGATTCTAGTCTTTGAATGCCTTTCCCCGCCACCAGGGGATTAGGATCGATCATCCCCACCACCACTTTTTTAATGCCTGCTTGCACAATTGCCTCGCTACAGGGTGGAGTCCGTCCATAGTGGTTACAGGGTTCGAGATTGACGTATAAAGTGGCACCACGTGCTTTTTCTGCTGCCTGTCTCAGGGCGAAAACTTCTGCATGGGGTTGTCCGGCCCCTGGGTGAAAACCTTCGCCGATAATTGTACCCTCTTGAACGATCACAGAACCGACTAAAGGATTAGGAGAAGTCCGCCCCAAGGCTTGCCTAGCAAGGGTTAGACATCTTTGCATCATTGTGCGATCGAATTCCGTTGCTTGGGCCATGGTTGATTTCTCCAAAGGAGGGGAGAGTTTTCAGTGATCAGTAAACAGTAATCAGTGATCAGTGGGAATTATAGATTATGAATTATCAATTGGCAGATGGGCAGATGGCAGCGCCAGAGTTGGGAGAATAAATAAAAATAATCTCCTGACGACCGACGACCGATAGCTAAAAAGCTGATCACTTCTCTACTATTATTATTTTAAAGTGAAACGTATCAGAGGATACAGAAATCTCAAATCAAAAAAACAAAGATCGAAAAACGTTGACTACTCACACATCAAGATAAATTCCTAGCTGTTTGGTCTTCTGAAATGATTGACCTCTGTTCCTAGGATTTAGCGGTTGAACGGACATAATTGCTCGGTAATTATTTTCAAAAGTAATGAATCGACCTACTAACTCAACAAAGTAAACGAATTAACGATGAAACGAATTGCTCGAAAATCTGGGGAACTTGTCGGTTTATTACCGAAAATTAACCCTGTCTGGTTAGCCTGTGTTCCCTTGTCTGCGATTATTTTTGTGGTTTGGAACACGGCCGTACAGGCCCAAGATGCGAAACCCCTAACCCCCGAAGATGTGCAAAATGCCCTCAATACCATCTGGGTTTTAATTGCCGCCATCCTCGTGATCTTTATGAATGCGGGTTTTGCGATGCTAGAAACGGGATTCTGTCGCCAGAAAAACGCCGTTAACGTTCTAGCCAAAAACCTGATCGTTTTCGCCCTCTCCACCATGTCATTTTGGGCGATCGGCTTCTCCCTGATGTTCGGGTCTGTCAGTAACGAGTTTTTCGGTACGGGAGGTTGGTTTCTCAGCAGTAGCGATCCCGCCACCTACGTTATGCCTACCTCCTTGCCCACCTCAGTATTCTTCCTGTTCCAAGTCGCTTTCGCGGGAACGGCGGCAACCATTGTATCTGGGGCGGTGGCAGAACGGATTAAATTCACCGATTTCCTCGTTTTTAGCTTAATTATCGTTGGTATCATGTACCCGATCACCGGTCACTGGGTTTGGGGTGGCGGTTGGTTAGCTGACCTTGGTTTTAAAGACTTCGCGGGTTCGACGGTGGTTCACTCGGTGGGTGGTTGGTCTGCCTTAACCGGGGCGGCAATTCTCGGCCCGAGAATGGGTAAATATATCAACGGTCGCACCAATGCCTTACCCGGTCATAACATGAGTATTGCGACCTTGGGTTGTTTAATTCTCTGGATTGGCTGGTTCGGTTTTAACCCCGGTTCTACTTTAGCAGTTAATGAAACTGTACCCTATATCGCTGTCACCACTAACCTCGCCGGGGCCGCGGGCGGCATTGCCGCTACCTTTACCGCTTGGGCGAAAGATGGTAAACCCGACCTTTCGATGATTATTAACGGTATTCTGGCCGGTTTAGTAGCCGTTACTGCCGGTTGTGATGGTGTATCCTATTGGTCGGCGGCAATCATCGGTTTAATTGCCGGTGTGGTCGTGGTGTACTCGGTGGCTTTCTTCGATAACCTGAAAATTGATGACCCGGTGGGTGCGACTTCCGTTCACCTCGTCTGTGGTGTGTTTGGAACCTTAGCCGTCGGTATCTTCAACAAAGATGCCGGTTTAATCACCGGTCAATTCCAACTGTTTATTAACCAAATTATCGGGATTGTGGCAGTAGGGGCATTTACCCTGATTGTTAGTGGTATTGTTTGGACAATCCTCAAGGCTACCCTCGGTATTCGTGTTACTCCCGAAGAAGAAATGGAAGGTTTGGATGTGGGTGAACACGGAATGGAAGCCTATAGCGGTTTCGTCAAGGAGTCCGATATCGTTACCGGTGGCCATTATGCTTCCAGTGTTGACATGGAAACGCCTAGCAGTCGTTAGGGTAAACCTTGTAAAGATAGATTAATTAGATCCCCGACAAAGTTAAAGAGAAAAGGAAGAAGGCCTCGCCCCGATGCGATCGGTGGCTACAATTACCTTCTAAACCTTTTCTCTTTCGGTTTTTTGTCTCTTTCCGGACAGAAAAAATTAATCTTGCTACTAGGCACCAACCGTCAATGAAAAAGATCGTAGGAATAACCATACTTTTGCTGGGACTGGGATTCAATTTCGGAGTTGCCCCGGTTTTTGCGGAAACCATCGCCGCCGCTCCCCCCAATCCGATTAGTGCTGGAGATACCGCTTGGATGCTGATCTCGTCGGCCTTAGTTTTATTAATGACCCCCGGACTGGCTTTTTTTTATGGGGGTTTAGTACGTTCGCGTAACGTCCTCAACACCATGATGATGAGTTTGGTGGCCATGGGCGTAATTGGTGTAACTTGGGTGCTTTGGGGTTATAGTCTTGCTTTTGATGTCACCCCGGGTAAAAGTGGCTTTGGTGAAGGGATCGAAGCTTTTATCGGTGGTCTGGATTGGATTTTTCTCAACGGTGTCACCGCCGCCGCACCTGACAATATCGGTTATGCACCCACCGTTCCCCATCAAGTGTTTATGGTCTATCAGATGATGTTCGCCATCATCACCCCGGCTTTAATTTCGGGTGCGATCGTGGAACGGGTTAACTTTAAAGCCTATTTTTGGTTTTTACTGCTTTGGTCCACCTTTATCTATTCTCCCCTAGCTCACTGGGTTTGGGGTAAGGGTTGGTTGGCAGCCACTGGGGCGCTGGATTTCGCCGGTGGAACCGTTGTTCACGTTAGTTCTGGGATTTCCGCACTGGTGGCCGCCTGGATGATCGGTCCGCGGCGTAGTTTTGGTACCCAAACCTATGCACCCCATAATGTGCCGTTTGTTCTTCTGGGTATCGGTTTACTCTGGTTCGGTTGGTTTGGTTTTAATGGTGGTAGCGCGCTTTCCTCTAGTTCCCTAGCCACGACAGCTTTTGTTAATACCACGATCGCCGCTTCGGCCGGGGGTTTGACATGGATGTTTATAGAATGGATTTTACGCGGTAAACCGACAGCGATCGGTATTGCTAGTGGATTTTTGGGGGGATTAGTCGGTATAACTCCGGCTGCCGGTTATGTGCTGCCGATTGGGGCGATTCTCATTGGTTCGATCACTGCCCTTACCTGTTTTTTTGCGGTTAGTCTGCGGGCAAAATTGCGCTTTGATGATTCTTTGGATACCTATCCCGTCCATGGTGTCGGCGGAACGATAGGGGCGCTGCTTACGGGGCTTTTTGCCACAAAAGCGGTTAATTCAGCCGGAAATGATGGTTTATTTTTTGGGAATCCGGGGTTACTGTGGACGCAATTTGTTGGCGTTGCCGCTACTTATATCTTTGCTGCCGTCGGCACTTTTGTCATCCTGAAAGTTCTCGGTTTATTTATGGAGCTGCGGGTTAAACCGAATACGGAAGCAGAAGGGTTAGATGTTCCTCAACACGGAGAGGAAGCCTACGGACAAGAATTCGAGTTTGGTAGCAGCTTTTCCTACCAAGAAAATCCTCCCACCACAAATCCGCAAGAAAATTATTAGGGATTCAATCGGCTATTGGTGCGGCTAACAGAGGCGAAATTTCGTCTCTGTGAAACTGGCTTTAACAATTCCGTTTTTGGTCGTCTTGTCTCTGTCACTGGGGGTTGTGGGGGTTGCTGAATCAAGGTATGAATGCCAACTGTGCATCGTGTCCAAAAGTTAGTTTGGGTCCAGGTTTTAAAAATCCCGCAAGAGAAGATTCATACTAAATCCAGTTATTAAAAACTGATTATTTATTCCCCCTCTTGCCTCTTGCCTTTTGCCTATCCTAATATGTTACCTATACTCAACGGATTTAGTATCATATCTCAAATCAGCAACGCCTTGGCTCTCATAGTAGGTTGATTCATGAATCAACCCACAAAACACGACGTTTGGACAAATTTTCAGCTATGTATTTCGGAGAAATCGACTTAAAACGTTGCCAGATAAGGATTTGAGAGAATGAAACGACTCTAGGGAGCAGGGAGAAGCAGTTCGAGCATTTGTACTAAAATTTTCCATAGGCAGTTTAAATTCAGTACAGCTTAACTTTCCCCGATCTGCAAGCAGGAGGAGACAAAACTGGTTTATGCTAGAAAGAGTTACCTTAACGTAACTTTACAAAGTCATCGATCGCCCACATTTATGGATTGCATCATCAATCGTCGAGCGCGGTTTTCAGCCAGCCATCGCTATTATCTGCCAGAATGGGACGAAGCCGAAAATCAAAGACTTTTTGGTCTTGGTAGCCGTTTTCCCGGTCATGGTCACAATTACGAATTATACGTCTCCCTATACAAAGAACTCAATCTTTATGGCATGGTGGAAAATCTCTCCACCGTGAAACAGGTAATTAAACGAGAGATAACCAGTCAATTAGACTACTCCTATCTCAATCAAGTCTGGCCGGAATTTCAGCAAACCCTACCCACCACAGAAAATATCGCTAGAGTTATCTGGCAAAGATTAGCACCCTATTTACCATTGGTCAAAATTCAACTATTTGAACACCCCGAATTGTGGGCAGAATATCAAGGAAAAGATATGGAAGCAACTTTAACCGTCAAAACCCATTTTAGTGCCGCTCATCGTTTGGCTTTACCGCAATTAACCCTGGAACAAAACTCGGAAATCTACGGCAAATGCGCCAGGGTAAACGGTCATGGTCATAATTATCACCTAGAAGTATCCGTGGCGGGAGAAATTGATCCCCGCACCGGTATGATTGTGGATCTAGGGGATTTACAAAAAGCGATCGATGAATTGGTAGTAGAACCCTTCGATCATGCTTTTTTAAATAAGGATATTCCCTACTTTGCCGAAGTGGTTCCCACCGCCGAAAATATTGCCCTACATATCGCTCAACTATTAGAAGAACCGATCCGCCAATTAGGAGCCCAATTAGATAAAGTTAAACTAATTGAAAGTCCCAATAATTCTGCGGAAATCCACTGTCGTGGTTCGGTTCAAGCTCCCCGACAACTTCTAGAAAAAACTCTGACAGCCGTTTAATTGCCTGTTGGTTAAGGTGATTAGGGTGAGCCATGCTCACCCTGATAGATTTAATTAAACCCTAGTTAAACACTTCTCGCCATCCTCGCTTTCCTTTGCCTTGGCGCAAGGGAGAGGCTAAATCGACAATTTTCTCGAGCAGTTTCGGGGCAAATTTTTGGCACCAAAGAGCTAGATGACTTTGCCAACCGACGACAATTTCCGTTTTTTCCCTATTTAACCCGGTAATTAGGGTTTGGGCGACTTCTTCGGCGCTCATCGGCTTTAACCATCGAAATAACTGCAATTCTCGCACCATATCCGTATCGGTTAAAGAGGGTAAGAGGGTGACAACTTTGATGTTGTGTTCCCGTAATTCCGACCTGAGAGCTTGACTAAAACCCAAAATGGCAAATTTGGTGGCCGAGTAGGTAGAGAAGCTAGGAGCGGCAATTTTACCCATCATGCTGGAAACATTGACGATGGTTCCCTGTCCCCTAATTGCCATCCGGCGGGCAATTAAGCGAGTAACTGTGTACATGGCCATCAGATTTAAAGATATTTCTGCTTGCACTTGCGAAAATTGCGAGCGTAGAAAGGGGGTTTGATGGGCAATACCGGCACAGTTAACGAGGATATCAATGCCACGGCATTCTTGCCAAACGCGGATAATTGAAGGACTAACAAGGTCATTTTCGGTTAAATCTAGGGCTAAAGGTGTGGCAATGACCCCTAGAGACTCAATTTCTTTGGCTAGTTTGTCTAATCGCTCTTGATCTCTGGCAACAATCACAATTCTGCTTAAACCTTGTCGGGCTAATTCTAAGGCGATCGCACGTCCGATACCCCGGGATGCCCCCGTGACTAGGGCTGTTTTTCCCTGTAATTTCATGATCAAACTCCTGTTTTAAGCAACAGTACGGGAATTTATTGGTTTTGCTTCTGAAATCTTTGATTTGTGCATCTATGCCCTACATAAGTAGCGAAGCAATCGGGGGATAGATGGATAGGTTAGGGTGCATGGGATTTTTCCTCCTTCAAAGCGCACTCTTGAACCCACGGTAACAGTTGTCTTTACAAACAGCAATCTTTTTTAACACTTTTCCGCAAAATCACTCGATCGGATGAACGCTCAGGGTGATCCTCATACTAAATCCGTTAAGTATAGGTAACATATCAGGATAGTCAAAAGGCAAGAGGCAAGAGGCAAAAGGGGGAATAGACAATCAGTTTTTAATAACTGGATTTAGTATCAATCCGATGGAAGGGGAGAAGGGAGTAGGGAAGTGGGGAAGTGGGGAGAGGGGGGCAGCGGGAAAAAAATTGTGGAGCCACCCTATTGTTGATCTCAATTTAGGTGTTCAATGTCGGTAATAATCGGTAAAATTACCGTGATCTTTGTGCCTTTTCCTTCCTCACTTTCTAGGTAAATTTGTCCTTTGTGCGCTTCCACACAGCGTCCGACAATGGCTAATCCTAATCCCGTTCCTTGAATATTATCGACATTGCTACCGCGATAAAAAGGTTTAAATAAATGTTCTTGATCTTTGCTGGGAATACCAATCCCTCGATCGATAATTTTAAAGACTACCTGCTCGGATTCGACAATAATCTTAAATTCTACGGGGTTGCCTTGGGGTGAATATTTTATAGCATTTCCCAGTAAATTTGTCAAGATATGTTTAATTAAATTAATATCCCAAAGTCCTCTTTCTAAGCTCCCCTCAATTTGGAAAATAATTGCTGATTGTTTTTCTGGCTTAACAGTAAAAGATTCTACCAATTTTTGACAATAATCCAGCAAATCCACCAGATCAAATTGACAGTATAATCTCCCAGAATCGGCCCGGCCAATTAATAACACTTCTGTGAGCAATTGATCCATGTCTTTAATGGCCGATCGAATCATGCGAAAATAGCTAACTTGCTGATCTTTTGTCAACCGATCGCGACTTTCTTCTAATAATCCAGCCGAGAGTAAAATTTTATTTAAAGGATTGCGAAAATCGTGGGATAACATGGAAACAAATTCAGTTTTTAACTGATTTAATTCCTGCGCTTTTTCCAGTTGATTAGTGCGTTCAATCACGCTCATTTTTAAAGCTTCGTTCGATTCTCGTAAAGCTTCCTCCATCTGTTTTCGCTCGATCGCATAACATAGCGATCGAGTTAAAATTTCTAAACTTACTTCTCTTTTAATTAAATAATCCTGCGCTCCCTGACGTAGTGCTGCCAAAGCTAAATTATCATCATTAGTATTAGTTAAAACCACGATTGGTAATTTCGGAGCCGTAATTAAAAGGGGAGCTAAGGATTCCAAACCCTGACTATCTGGTAAAGTTAGATCTAATAAAATTACATCAAAATTTGTTTGTTGTAACAGAGAAATTGCCTCGGATAATCTTGACACATTAACCAGATGAAATTCTTTTTTTTCATTACCCTTAAGAATTTCCTTTAATAATCGAGCTTCGGCTAAATTATCCTCGATTAAAAGAACTTTTATATCCTGCGAGAGTCCCATTTTTTAATCAAGAGTTAAAGAGATTTGGGAGGTTAGGAAGTGGGAAGATTTTTCAGTGATCAGTAAACAGTAATCAGTAAAAAGAAAGCTCCGAACTTGCCACTTGATACTATTAACTGAAAACTAAAACCTGATAACTGCTCACTGATCACTGATAACTGATCACTGATAACTGATCACTGATAACTGATAATGATTCACTCACTGGGTAAAGTAGCGGTTTCTAACCAAAAAGCCTCGATATTTTTGACAATTTTGAACAAATCGTTGAGATTGCGTGACTTGGTTATATAACAATTAACGTGCAGTTCATAGCTATAAAAAATATCCTCCTCGTTGCGAGAAGTGGTTAAAACCACCACGGGAATTCTTTTTAAACTGGGATCGTTTTTTATTTCCGCTAATACCTCCCGTCCGTCTTTTCTTGGTAAATTCAGATCGAGAAGAATCAGATTAGGACGGGGAGAATCGAGATACTCCCCTTCTCGACGCAGATAATCCATAGCGTTGACACCATCCCTAACGATAACTAATTCGTGCGGGACGGTGCTAGTTTTTAATGCCTCTTGGATGAGGCGAATATCAGCTTTGCTGTCCTCCACTAATAAGATAATTTTGTGTGGCACGTCCTCGCCAGCGCTCACGCTCGTTACCTCCTAGGGGAATTGTAAAATAGAAAACCGCTCCTTTGCCTAATTGGGATTCTACCCAAATTCGTCCGCGATGACACTCGATAATTTTCTTACAAATCGCCAAACCCATACCTGTGCCGGGGTACTCGTCGCGGGTGTGCAGTCGTTGGAAAATCACGAAAATGCGTTCGGAAAATCGGGGATCGATACCAATTCCATTATCGGTGACAGAGAACAGCCATTCCTCCTCTTGACGTTGCGCGGAAATATGAATAGTGGGAGTTGCTTTTCCTCGGAATTTAATGGCATTACCGATGAGATTTTGGAACAATTGCATTAACTGGGTTTTATCTGCCATGACAATTGGCAAAGGATCGACGGTGATCATAGCTTGACTTTCTTGAATTCTCCCTTTCAGGTTAGCGAGAGCTTTTTCCAGTGCCAGATTAGCATCGATGGTATTAAACTCTACCGCCTGCATATCCACTTTTGAGTAAGCCAGCACATCATCTATTAATGTTTGCATCAAGCTGACACCTTCGACGGCAAAAGTAATAAATTCTTTAGCATCTTCGTCCAGTTCTTCGGTGTAGCGCATTTCTAGCAACTGCACATAGTTGGCGACTTGATTGAGGGGTTCCTGTAAATCGTGGGAGGCGACGTAGGCGAATTTTTTTAATTCGGCGTTTGATAGTTCCAAATCCCGCGCTAAACGTGCCAACTCATCGGCTTGTTTTAAGATGATATTGACGATCGCTTTTCGTAATTCTAGTGCGGCGTTAATTTCTACCGCTTTCCAGGGTAAAGATTTGAGGCGAACGGTTTCTTTCCAGAGGGAGAAAGATTTACGCGGACAGAGACGAATATTACCATCTATGGCAGTCGTTTCGATTGCTTTACCCGGATCACCACCCCAGTTCACGGTTTGAATTACTTCCGGACGAAACCAGAGGAGATAATTACGTTTAGAAATGGGAATTGCTAGTAAACCACTGGCAATGTCTTTAAACTTACCCGCATCGGCATAAATTCGCGGTAAGGAATTGGTATAGTAAACATCTTCATGGACGTTTTTTTCTAGCCAAGTAATCAGATAGTTTAGTTCTTCTTCGCTCGGTGTTACTCCAATTAAGGTATAGTTACCACCTAAGCAAATAGCGGCTCCCGTGGCTTTAGTTAGATCGAGCAGATTCGGTTTATGGGCAATTAATCCATCAATAAAGTTATTAGCTTCAGCCATATAATCGATTAATTGCGATTGCACAAAATTTAATTTCACTCGATAGTCATAATCCTCGGTTTCTTCCCGTGCCGATATTTCCGAAAAAATCACTCTTCCTAAGAACTCACAAGCTTTACGGAGTTCGTAGGGTACATATTTAGGGGTGCGGTGATGACAGGCAATAATGCCCCAGAGACGTTTATTTTCAATTAGAGAAATGGTTAGAGATGCTCCCACTCCCATATTATGCAGGTATTCTAAATGACAGGGAGAAGCACTTCTAAGACTGGACAGGGTTAAATTTAAGGGTTGTTGGGTTTCGGGATGAAGAATAGGCACTAGATCGACAGGTTCAGAGGTAGCATCGGGAATCTGTCGAATCCAATTAGCGCTTAATAAATTTCGTGCCGGGAGAGGGATATCGGAAGCGGGATAACGTAAACCGAGATAGGGTTCTAGTTGCTCTATTTTGTCTTCTGCTATCACATCACCGTTATCTTCTTCGTCGAATTTGTATAACATAACTCGATCGAATCCTGTCATTTTTCTGACTTCTTTAACGATGATATTACAGAAATCTTTCAGGCTACGGGTTGCTTCAAGTTTATCGATCGAAGTTTTGGCTAGGTGATAGAATCTCAGGAAAGGAATGTTTTCATAGGAGATAGCTGGTTCTAACTCTAAAATCAGCATTTGTTCGGCGTTGCGGTGGAAAATAGCATCAAAAACAGCAAAATCATCTCCTTTAACCCGCGCCCAAATTTTGGCAGGATTGAGAGCATCAAAATCGTTATTTTCTATGGCTGATTTTAGAGGATCGATCTGAAAGGGATCGAAGATTTCCTCTAGGGTTTTACCGATAATTTCCCCCGGAGAAATACCCAATAAACTGCGGCTATTACTGCTGGTTTGGCTGACTTTTAGATCCGGTTCGCTGAGAACTAAAAGCACCCCGTGCGGTTGAATTCGGTTATAGAGATGGATCGGTTCCCGTTCGATCGAAGTTGGGTTAATTGTTTCGGTTAGAACTTCCATGTGTATTGCCCCCAGAGGATTTTTGCCAAGTTGAAAACTCTTTGTTTATTAAAACTATTTCTTCTCACTTTCGGGGGGCGATCGAGAATAAATTTACTTCTCTTAATACTAGGCCATCAAAAGTAATAAAACTTTAATTAATCAGTTATCTATTGATCGAGCAGTTCTGTTCAGTTCCCTTTATTATAATCAGTTTTTCTCTGAGAATCTATGGTCATTTGTTAAGAATTAAGAGTTAATGTTACAAGGTACAGATAATTCTTAATAAAAATATATAGTAGTTAAGGGGTTTCAGACCCAAAAATTTCCAGGAACGCACCCTAGAAAAGTAGGCGATATCGTACTGTAATTATACAATTGATAAGCAAGAACAAATTCAAGAGATAAATTAGTAAACTTGATCGTGTTTTCCAATATCAACTATAACAATTAAAGTTTCTCCTGAATCAGTATCTTGACGAAAAGTAAAAATAATACCGCAATCGTAACTAACAGAACATGACCAATAAGCTTCTAATTTACCTGTCAGCTTATGAGATTTTAAAGAAGGGGTAAAGGGATTATCTTCTAACAAATGTAGAACCTCTGATACCTTGCTTTGTAGTTGAGGATTTTTGCTGATTAAGCGTTGAAAAGCTCTTTTAAAGCTTTTGTCAGCAACTAATTTCATTCTTCATCCTCTAACAAATAAGCCATTATCTCTTCAGCACTGCCTTTTTTTGCTGTTCCCATTGCTAAAGATTTTAAGGTTTCTTCGCCATTTTTAGCCATCTCCTCCTGGCGTTTCTCAATGCGTCTTTTACGAATTAGCTCAAACAAATAATCTTGGTCTTCAATGGATAGACTCTCTACCGATTCGATAATATCTTGAAAAAATGCGATACTCATTACAGTTTCCCCCTGTTAGTTAACTTTTTTTCCTGATATGTTATCACAATATAGTCAAGTGGTGCGTTAGGCAATCCCTTGTTTTTAGGGAAAAAATCAAGAGCTAAATATTGCCGTAACGCACCACAAAAAAAAGTTTTTGGCTACTTTTATAAGCCGCTATGACGGAGGAGAGGTTCGGTACTGGGTTCACGACCGCGGAAAGCTTTAAAAACATTCATAGGATGGGAACTTCCCCCCATAGCTAAAACAGTATCACGAAAACGACGACCGATCGCTTTCACTGCTTCTTCGTTATCTAATCCCACTTCCTCGAAAGCGGCAAAAGCATCGGCGCTGAGAACTTCTGCCCATTTATAACTATAGTAACCCGCCGCATAACCGCCAGCGAAAATATGTCCAAAAGAACACAAGAAAGCATCTTCCGGTAGGGGAGGAATGATCGTCGTCGTCGCCGCTAAACGCTGTCTGACTTGTTTAGGAGTTTCGCTGCCATTGGGTTGATAGCGATGGTGTAATTCCAAATCTACTAAAGACAAATGTAACTGACGCAGCATAGCCGAACCGCTCATATAATTCTTAGCTAGAAGCAGTTTTTGGTAGTAATGTTCGGGGAGAGTTTCACCAGTTTCGTAGTGTTTGGCCATACTCATTAAAGTAGGGCGATCATAACACCAATTTTCCATAAATTGACTGGGCAATTCCACCGCATCCCACTCAACGTTATTAATACCCGCTGCGCCGGAATAGTCCACAGTGGTTAACATATGCTGTAAACCGTGGCCAAATTCGTGAAATAGGGTAGTTACCTCCTCAAAGGTCATTAAACTGGGGTTTCCGTCCACTGGAGGCGTTTGATTGCAGATTAAATAAGCCACAGGTAAACGCACCTCGGCACCGGTTTTGGCCCGACCGATACAGACATCCATC
The DNA here is from genome assembly GCF_020245865.1 of Microcystis sp. M169S2. Classification (NCBI taxonomy): domain Bacteria; kingdom Bacillati; phylum Cyanobacteriota; class Cyanophyceae; order Chroococcales; family Microcystaceae; genus Microcystis; species Microcystis sp. M169S2. Next base: position 6,217 of record NZ_JADBUB010000128.1, on the reverse strand, counting down.
CAAGCGCCGCCGCGTTTTTCGGCGGGACGACTGTAGGCATCGAGGTAGAAATAGGCGATTTTTTCGCCCTTTTCGTCGTTAATCTGGAAATAACGCACCTCGGGATGCCAGATAGGTGCTTTACCGTCGGCGGCGATAATTTCTACCGCAAAAATCCGTTTAGCGAGGCTAAATATGCCTTCTAAAACCCGTGGTAGGGGGAAATAGGGGCGTAATTCCTCGGCACTAAAGTTAAACCTGGCCTGACGCTGTTTTTCTGACCAATAGGCTATATCCCAATGCTTGAGATCGTCGGTTCCCGCAAAAGTTTTTAAGGCCTCTAAATCCTGTTTTGCCGCTTCATAGCTTACTTGGCGCAAATTGTCAAGCAATTTCTCGATTTCATCCACAGAATTGGCCATTTTCCGGGCAAGACTGACCTCGGCGTAGGTACTATAACCTAGAAGATGGGCTTGTTCCTGACGAAGTTGCAAAATGCGATCGATGAGGGGATTATTATCCAATTCTCCCAGATCGGCCCGACTAACGTAGGCTTTATAGAGTTTTTCGCGCAATTCCCGATTATCGCTGTACTTCATAAAGGGGAAATAACTGGGAAAATCGAGGGTAATCACCCAGGGTCCAGTTTCGGTACTGGCGTTAGTTTCTCCTTGGCCCCGGGCGGTTTGGGCGGCTAAACTAAGGAGACTAGGGGGTAAACCGGCGATATCTTCTGGGGTTGTTAGTTTCAGTTGAAAAGCTTTGGTGGCATCGAGGATGTTATTAGAAAATTTCGTGGTGATTTCGGCTAATTCCAGTTGAATCGCGTTAAATCTGTCTTTTTTCTCCCCTACCAATCCCACCCCAGCCAATTGAGCATCCCGTAGGGAAGCTTCGACAATGCGCTGTTGTGCCTCGTCTAATTGCCCCCAGCTTTCTCCTTGGCGCAGGGACAAAAATGCCTCATAAATGGGTTTACTTTGGCTTAAACGGCTAATAAACTCGACCACCTGCGGTTGTACGCTTTCGTAAGCTTGACGCAATTCTGGGCTATTTTTTACCCCCATCAGATGACCGATAATCCCCCAACTCCAGCTTAAACGTTCTTCGATCCGGGTGAGGGGTTTGACTAATTTTTCCCAGGTGGGGATAATCTGCGCTTCTAGATCGGTTAATTCTCCGGCCAGTTCCTGCAAAAGTTGCGTCATGCCAGGGACAATTAGGCCGGGTTGGATTTGGTCAAAAGCCGGTAATCCTTGACCGGCAAGCAGCGGGTTACTGGTATTCGTCATAATTTTTGGTCTGCAAGGGCGAGTAATCTGTATCTTTTACTACCCTAACCTAAATCCCCTACCATCTATCCGGGCGATCGAGCGCTGGAGCTTTTTCAGTGGGGTGTGGGGAAATTGAACTAAAACCCCAAAACCCCAAAACCCTAAAACCCCGCTAATGATTCGGTAGTAGTGCCGTAGCCCTCTTGCTTACCCGGTATGAATTGTGTAAAATATTTATTAATAAAAATAATTGGAACCTGATCAGTCTTTAAACCTCTAGCTTGAGCATGACTTTTCTGGTAAATATCTTTTTCTGGCTCCTGTCTGGCTTACTCAAATATCATACTAAATCCTGTTATTAGAAACTGATTATTTATTCCCCCTTTTGCCTCTTGCCTTTTGCCTTTTGCCTTTTGCCTTTTGCCTCTTGCCTTTTGCCTCTTGCCTTTTGCCTCTTGCCTTTTGCCTCTCCTCATAATTAGCCTATGCTCAACGGATTTAGTATCAGAAACCCTATCGGGTATTGGCGATCGCATCTAGAGCCAGATTCAGTTTCAGCACGTTAACCCCCGGTTCACCGAAGATGCCGAGAAAGCGATTATCGGTGTTTTTGATAATCAGGATCTCTACTTGATTCGTCGGTAATCCCCGCACCCGCGCCACCCGCTCGATCTGCGCTCTGGCGGCCTCCGGGGTGATATGGGGATCAAGACCAGAACCGGAGGTGTACACCAGAGCTGCGGTGGGTTTAATTGCCGCTTTCTCTAATCGGGGAATCTCCCCCTGTATAGCTTTTGCCGGATCGGGATCGGGTTTTCCTTTAATGCGATCGATTAATGCGGGGTTACTGGGAGCTAGGTTACTCGCTCCCGAAATTCCGGTTTGCAAGATCTTGTTAGGATCGTTTTTCGGATCGGCCGTACTGTAGTTGGTGGTACTCGGACGACTATTAAAATAGCGATCGCTGGTGAAAGGTTGTCCAATTAGAGCCGAACCCACCACTTGACCTTGATTATTGGTAATTAAACTCCCGTTTGCTTGCCAGGGAAAAAGAATTTGACCGATGGCGATCATCGAGAAAGGATAGATCAGCGCAGTAATTACCCAGAGAACTAGGGTAGAACGGATGGCTCTACTGGCCTCGCGTGCAAAACTCATGATTAGAATCTCTCCGGTACAAAGATGACGAGGAACAGATAGATAAATAAAGCAAAGGCGACTAATCCTAAAATGGTTAATGCGAAGGATTGCCCCCTATTTATAGTGCTTCCCGTAGAAGCTTGAACGATGGAGGAGAAAAGAATTGTTAGACAGAAATTTAAGAAAATGTACCAGAAAAATCGGTATTTTCTAGGGGATGCTTTCATAAGAATTAGAGTTTTTTGGAGATTTGTTTTTGCCAGTCAATCAAGAAAATAGCTGTAGTTGTCTATAGGTTATCTTTTTCCCCTTTTTCAATTCATAGTTAAGAATACATTGGCCCACATATCTGGCCAGATTAACAGGAACCGCATTGCCAATCATTTGTTCTAGATTAGATTTTGTTCCCGCAAAAATAAAGTCTTTAGGAAAAGTTTGGATATAGCTTCGCTCGCTCGTTGTTAGCGGTCTTAATTTTTCCTTAAGATGACAAGCATCACCGGGATGTTGTCTATAGGTTTTGGGAACTGGTCGATTTACTCCTCGAATAGTAGGGCTAGGTTCATAAATACTGAATATCGCCCTTCTTTGATAGCTTCTAGGATGTCTATAATAGTATTCTATATCTAATTCTTTGCCCATATAGTCAAATACAGTCAGAGGTTGACTTGATAAATTGTCATTGATTTCATCGATTAAAAAATCATCTTCTTCGTTCATTTTACCGATCAGAAAATATCTTTTTCTAGTTTGAGGAACTCCGCAGTAACAAGAATTAATAACTTTTCCAGTTAAACCATAACCATGACTTTTAAAAATTTGTTTTGCTTGAGTGAGTATTTTACTTTTCTCAATTCTATCCACATTTTCCATAACAAACCATTGGGGACTTACTCTAGTGACAATTTCAGCGAATGTGAGCGTTAGATTCGCTCGTCCTAAACCCTCGTCTCTCTTACCCGCACTGGAAAAGTCTTGACAAGGAGGGCTGCCGACAATAATCTCAGGATTATATTGAGCCAATATTTCTTGATTAGATTCTCTAGATAAATCGACATTAAATATCGGATGACTAAAGTTATTTCTATAGACATCTATAGCAGGTATCCAATTATCAAATGCGGCCACAATAGTAAACCCCGCTTTCTGAAAACCTAAAGATAAACCACCACAACCAGCAAATAAATCGATTGTGATCATTTTGCTCCCTCCTCTAAATTGACTCTCGAAAGCATAAAATAAATTATCGGAATCGGGAGCTAAACCGTATAACTCTTGTGTACTTAACTCCGCCGGTTGAATTTTTAAATTTTCATCGAGTTTCAGATATATATTTTTCATTCCTTTCCAATCCAAGTAAGCGCACAAAGAAGCTGGAAATGAGGAGTTAAATTGATTTTTACCCCATGTTTCTTTTTGGGTAAAATCCTGATTCGAGTGCTTCAATCCGAATAAACTAGGCTTAAATATTGCCGATTTTCCCATTACCTCAACCCGAGCGCTGAAATTATCTCATCAATAATCTTAATAGCAATAAACGGCGCGATCACGCCTCCCACCCCGTAGATGAGGATATTGCGCCGCAATAGTTGGTCAGCAGTGAGCGGGCGAAATTGAACGCCTTTAAGTGCCAGGGGAATCAAAACGGGGATAATCAGGGCATTGTAGATCAGGGCTGAGACGATCGCCGATTGAGCGCTTTTCAAACCCATGATATTTAAAGCACCGATCCCGGCGGCGGCGAAAATCGTCGGGATAATGGCGAAATACTTAGCGATATCGTTAGCTACCGAAAACGTGGTCAGGGCGCCGCGGGTAATGAGTAACTGTTTGCCGATGGTCACTAAATCGATCAGCTTGGTCGGGTCGGAGTCGAGATCCACCATATTGGCCGCCTCCTTCGCCGCTTGGGTTCCGGAGTTCATCGCCACACCGACATTAGCCTGGGCCAGTGCCGGTGCGTCGTTGGTTCCGTCCCCCGTCATGGCAACTAACTTGCCCTTGGCTTGCTCGCGACGGATCACCTCGATCTTATCTTCTGGGGTGGCCTCGGCGATAAAATCATCCACCCCCGCCTCCGCCGCAATCACCGAGGCCGTGATCTGGTTGTCGCCAGTGAGCATGATCGTTCTCACCCCCATGCGCCGTAATTGGTCGAAACGCTCTTTTAATCCAGGTTTTACTATGTCTTTGAGATAGATCACCCCGTAGATATCGTTACCCCGACAGACGGCGAGGGGAGTTCCCCCCAAACGGGAAACCCTTTCCTGTGCCTGATCGAGGGTCTCGGGAACGGAACCACCGCGGGAACGGACGAAACCTTTAATCGCGTCTACGGCTCCCTTACGGTATTCCTCGCCGTCCCTATCGGTGCCGCTCATGCGGGTACGAGCCGAGAATGGGATTCCCTCGCCGGTTTGGCCATCGATGGAGAGGTTCGCGCCCAAATTCCGGGCTAAGGCAACGATCGAGCGTCCTTCCGGGGTTTCGTCGAAAAGGCTGGCCGCTAGACAGATGCGGGCTAATTCCTCGAGGTTATGACCGTTCACGGGGATAAATTCGTCAGCCAGCCGGTTTCCGAGGGTGATCGTTCCCGTTTTGTCGAGAAGGAGGGTATTGACGTCACCGCAGGCTTCCACCGCCCGCCCAGAGGTGGCGATGACGTTAAACTGAGCCACACGATCCATCCCGGCGATACCGATCGCACTCAATAAACCGCCGATTGTTGTGGGAATGAGGGCGACGAGGAGGGAGATCAAGATGGCGATACTGGAACCAGCGCGAAAAGTATCCGCGACCGCCAGACCGCGGCTCGTTTCCAGGAAACCGGCGATATAGTTCCCGATCGAGGGAATCGTGGCCACGACAATTAAAAAGACTTGGGTTAACACGGCCAGAAGTACCGTCAGCGCGATCTCGTTGGGGGTTTTCGTGCGCTCGGCCCCTTCCACAAGGGAGATCATGCGATCGATAAAACCCCGGCCGGGATCTTGAGTGATCCGTACCGTCAACTCGTCCGAGAGAAGCCGCGTACCACCGGTGACGGAACTGGCGATGTCGGTGCCGGGTTGTTTGAGGACGGGGGCCGATTCTCCGGTGATCGCCGATTCATCCACCGAACCGATTCCCTCGATCACTTCCCCGTCGGCGGGAATCACGTCCCCGGCCACCAGTTTCACCCGATCGCCCCGATGCAAGGCCGTGGAACTGACCGACTCGATCGATCCGTCGGCCAGGATTTTCCGGGCGATCGTGTCGCTGCGGGTCGATCGCAGGGCATCGGCCTGGGCTTTTCCCCGTCCCTCGGCGATCGCCTCGGCGAAGTTGGCAAACAGCACCGTCAAGAAGAGGATCAGGGTGATGATGCCGTTAAGTAGCCGTTGTTGTCCCCTATCCCCGGCGATCGTGCCGAATAGATGCGGGTCGATCGTCACCAGGACCGTGACGATTGTTCCCAACCAGACCACGAATAGGACAGGGTTACGCACGGCGATGCGCGGGTCGAGTTTGAGGAAGGACTGCCGGATCGCGCTTTGATAGAGACCTGTCCGGTTTACCTTGGGGGTGTGGCGGCGGTCGTCCCGGCGACCTCTCGGCACTCGCAACGGGCGGGAGGATTTAGAATTTCCTTTGTTCGTTCTCATAAATTATCTAGGGCTGGTTGAATAAATCTAAAAACCTTGTTGGGTAAGACTTTTAGACCTTTTGTCAATCAAAAAGTACTGGATATGGGAGTGATCGGGGGGAAATTTAGGCACTTTTTCCCTGAAAATTAGGTAATTGGCCACCTCAAAACTGGTAAAACCCCACACCCCACACCCCAC